>JBFMBP010000158.1 GCA_040755155.1 Candidatus Omnitrophota bacterium
CTTGGGCATGGAACGGCGCTATTTCTCCGGCTTCTCTACGCGCGCCACCTACGACGCGAAGCCCCAGAAATGCCAAAATTCCCTCTCTTCCGCTGTCTTCTACGCCTCTCAATAGCCAAACTTCAGGGTATTAAGTATAATACATTCTTAAATATTTTTCAATCTGGAATAATGAAATTATAGTAATTTTCAACTTTATCTACAATATTTCATAAGAAATATTCTTTTAAATCGAATATTTCGTTATAATTACTGTATATTAAGAGATAGTTGTTCGAAACGAATTAAAATCCAAAGAACGGCATGGCTTTGGGAGACATGCCGTTCTTCTAATGAAGGAATATTCTTTTGCCGAAATCGAGCCGCTAACGGTTTTATTTGCCGTCGCCGCCAATCGATTCCGTGGGGCATTCGCCTATTGCTTCTTTGAGGGCTTCTTCTTCCTCTGCGTTTTCAGGCTGTTTGAAAACGATGCAATGATCCCCATCATCGCTCTCTTTAACGTTGTTGGGAGCGATATCGACGCAAACGGCGCACATGGTGCAGTTCTGGTCGATATAGTATTTGCCTGCTGTGTTGTCTGCCCATTTTTCGTTGAATTCCGCCATAACGATTTGCCTCAAATACCCCGCAGGGAACTTTAGAATGGCTTCCAGCGTCCTATGGCGCCTGAAGCGATTCATATATCTTTCCGAAGTCTTGTCCAACTTCAAGTTAGGAGTGTAAATCGTATGAATGAATCGTCAAGAGTAAAGTACGCTTCATCCCAACTTATCGTATTAGAAAACGATTTGCGGATACAACCCCTTCTATGGCTTGGAGCATCCCTGGGCAGGATGGCGGATTGGGATTATAAAAGAAACGGAATGAGAGAGTAACGTTTTCAATATCCTGCTACATCGGCAAAGGCATATTTATGAACCTATTCATTGAAGGGCTTCGGCGAGTCTGCCAAGAAAAGCTTTTGGAGGAGAAATGGCTATTGGCGCCATCTCGGCGCGCCGGATTGCAATGGGTGGATGGCGTATGCCGCGCGGGAGGATCGGCGCTCAACGTTCGCATCCAGACGTTAAAGCGAATTGTCATCGAACTATCGCGGCAGGTTATGCAGAAGAGAAACGTAGAATGCCTCGCGCCGCTGCCTGGCGCCATTCTGGCGGAAAAAGTATGGAATCGGCTGCGCCGCAATCGCCGGAGCTACTTCGCCTCGATTCAGCCAAGCGCCCCATTTTTTCAAACGCTCTATTCCTCTTATCAATCCTTTCGTCTTGCGGGCGCATCGCTGGAAGCAATGAATCCGTCCTGTTTCGAGACTGCCGCTAAGGGAAACGAACTAATCGCTTTTTTCCGCGAATATGCGAAATCGCTGGCGGATTGGGATTTCATTGATTATGCCGAAATCCTGCATTGGGCAATCCACCGATTGCGGCGGCAAGAGGTTGATTGGCCGCAGGATCGGTTGATTCTCGTCCCGGAAGATATTGACGCTTGTCCTATGGAAAGAGACTTTCTCCAAGCGCTGCCGGAGAAGAATGTCATCTCTCTTCCCGTAGATCAACCATGCGTTCCTCCGGACGGTGAAGAAGTTCTTTCCGACGCGGCGCTTTTGCGATGGCTGCCCAATCCTTCCAAAGCCCCAGCGGCGCGGGGAGACGGCTCCGCAACGATATTCCGCGCCGCAGGCGAATGCAATGAAGTGCGGGAAGTAATCCGGCGCTGTTTAGGAGAAGGTTTGCGGCTGGATGAAGTGGAATTGATTTATACGGATAGGGAGACCTACCTCCCGTTGATTTACGAAATCGCCAAAGGTTTGCAGCAGGAAGAAGGCGCGTTGAAGGAAGGCATTCCCATCACTTTCGCCGATGGCATTCCCGCGCGCTATTCGCGTCCGGGACGCGCTCTCGCGATGTGGATCGATTGGCTGCGCAGCGATTTTGCGCAGGCGGCTATGGTCCAGTTGATTAGGGAAGGATTGATCCTTCTTCCCCCGGAAGCGGAAGGAGAATGGAATCGGCATGGATTAGCGGCGCTGCTGCGCGGCGCGGTCGTAGGATTTGGACGGGATCGTTATCTGCCCAAACTGAACGATCATTGGCAAGGCTTGCAGGAACAAATACAGAATTGGAAAGAAAACGGCGACGACGAATATGAAAGCCAAAACCCAGCGCAGTTGCGGTGGAAAGCGAACGGCTTCCATTTTCTCATCGAAACCATACGGCCTTTGTTGGAGCATCTTCCCTCTCGCGGCGCTTCCGCCGACGTGTTGGACGCCGCATTGTGGTTTTTGGGAAACGCTGTCCGATGCGTTTCGGAATTGGATCATAACAGTTTGGGAAAACTGACCAACGAAATCTGCGAGTTGCGAAGTTGGTTCAGCGAGAAGGACGATTCGTCGCTGGATGTTCTGCAATGGCTGGCCGATCTTCCCGCGCAAGCGAACGTATTGGGAAGCGGGCCGCAGCCGGGACATATTCATGCGGCAAGCCTGGCCAGCGGCGGCCATTCGGGACGGCGGCATACGTTCATCGTCGGTCTCGACGACGGGCGTTTTCCCGGCGCATTACGACAGGATCCTTTGCTGCTGGATGGGGAACGTAAAAAAATTTCCAGCGACATTCCAGCGTCATTTGACCATCAACGCCGCCAAATGGATGATTTCTATCGGTTGTTATGCCGTCTGCGGGGACGCATCGTTTTGAGTTATTGCTGTCTGGATATCAAGGAAAACCGCGAATTGTTTCCCAGCTCGGCGCTGCTATCCGCATATCGAATCCTATCGCAAGACCGGCAAGCGGATCAAAGCGGGATGTTGGATCAAATGGGACCGCCTGCTTCCTTCGCTCCGATGAGGGAAGAGGAATGCCTTAAGGAAAACGAATGGCTGCTTTGGCGGTTTTGCGGTTCCGAACCGGCGGCGGCGCCTCTCGCTTTCGCCGCCCAACGCTTTCCCCATTTGGGGGGAGGACTCTACGCCGCAACGCAGCGAGCCTCCGACGAATTCACTATATACGACGGAAAAGTTCCCGAAGCGGGAGCGTTGCTCGATCCAACGCCGCCGCAAGGGAAAATCATGTCCGCCTCCGCCTTCGAGACGGCGGGGCGCTGTCCGCTGGCGTTTTTTATTCTCTATGCGTTGGAGATACTACCGCCGGAGGAGTACGTTATTGACTCCGGACGTTGGCTCGAACAAAGCGAATTCGGCAAACTTCTTCATAATGTCTTTGAGACTTTCATGAGCCGGCTTCGGGAAAATGGCATCAAGCCATCCTATGCGCGCGATATCGGCGAATTGATGGAAATTCTCGATGATTGGGCGGAACAATATAAAGACCGCTATCCTCCCGCCAACGAAAACGCCTATCGCCGCCAATACGGCGAATTGAAGCAAGCGGCTCAACTATTCCTTAAGGATGAAGAAAGATTCTGCCAAACCAGAGATCCGCTTTATTTCGAACAATCCATTGGCATGAAGCCAGGCGAAGAACCGGCGTTGATGCCGCTGCCCAATGGCGCTGTTTTGCGAACGCGGGGAGTATTGGACCGCATCGACCGAAACGAGGATGGGGCTTATTCCGTTTGGGATTATAAAACCGGCAGTACTTGGAAATACCGCCAAACCAAATTCCCTCCCTTCCACCAAGGAAGGGTTGTGCAGCATGTTCTCTATCTGGCGTTGGCCGAGGCTTGGCTTAAAAAAAACGTCTCGCCCCAAGCTAGCGTCTCGCAATTCGGCTTTTTTTTCCCCGCCGCCAAAGGACGCGGGGAGAGAATCGGTTATTCAGTGGATGAATTGACGGAAGGCGATGGAGTCCTAATGAGATTGGCGCAGATTATCGGAAAAGGCGTCTTCGCAGCGACGAATAAAGTTGACGATTGCCGCTATTGCGATTACCGGCTCGTTTGCGGAAATATAGATGCCGTGACGGAAGCGAGTCAACGAAAATTGGATAATCTTGCGAACGCGGTTTTGCAGCCTTTGCGAGAGTTGAGACCCGATGACAAAAAAAACGAATAACATTCCGCCAGATCAAGAAGCGCGCGATTTTATCCAGCGCGAATTGGATCGCACCATCCACGTCGAAGCGGCCGCGGGAACGGGAAAAACTACGAGCATGGCCAACCGCATGACGGCTTTGATTAGAGAAAGGAAATGCGCCATCGAATCGCTGGCCGCCGTAACTTTTACCCGCAAAGCCGCCGCCGAGCTGCGCGCCCGCTTTCAACTCGCGCTGGAAATGGAACTGCGCAGGATGGAGGGGAAGAATGCGGTTTTAGCGGAAGCAGTTCAAAACGCCGAGCGCTGCTTCATCGGCACTATCCATTCCTTCTGCGCCCGATTGCTTAGGGAAAGGCCCATCGAAGCGGGCGTCGATTTGGGATTCGAAGAGATGGAGGAAGAGGCGGACGCGAGGCTGCGGGAACAGGCGTGGGACGAATACGCCGTCAGCTTGTACGTCGAGGGAGACGGCATTTTGGAAGAACTAGATTCATTGGGACTGCAAATTGGGCAACTCAAACAAGCATTTCTTCGCTTCGCTGATTTTCCCGATGTAGAAGAATGGCCGACGGAGCGTCCCCCCTTGCCCGATTTGCAGGAAATCATTGCTGGATTGCAAGAATACGCGGCGCGCATGGAAAACCTGGCGGATGCGCTGCCCGCCGATCCGGGCCATGATACGTTGATTCCAAAATATAAAACCATCCCCCGCTTGATGCGCTACGCCGATCCAGCGCGTCTCGCGGATTGGATGGCCATTCTGGAAGAATTCAAAGACATTAAGATCGTTCAAAAAAACTGGCCGGGAAAAAAAGAGCAAGCCAAAGCGGAAGAGGAACGCTGGACTATTTTCTGCGAAACTTTCGCCCAGCCGCGTTTGGATGCCTGGCGTATACGCCGCTACGAAGCGGCGATGCGGGCATTGCAGCCAGCAATTGAGATTTACGAACGGCGGCGGCGCGAGATGGGAGCGCTCAATTTTCAAGACCTATTGTTGTTATCCGCCCGGCTGTTGCGGGATCGTCCCGCCATTCGGCGCTATTTTCGCGAGCGCTTTACGCACCTGCTCGTCGATGAATTTCAAGACACCGATCCCATCCAGGCCGAAGTTATGATGCTGCTGACGGCGGACGATCCCACGCAAGAAGACTGGCGCCAATGCAAACCCGTTCCCGGATCGTTATTCGTCGTCGGCGATCCCAAACAATCCATCTACCGTTTCCGCCGCGCCGATATCGCGACTTATAACCAAGTAAAAGAGATTATTCGCCAAGCGGGCGGCGGAGTATTGACGCTCTCGGCCAATTTCCGCACCGACGCACCGATTCTCGATTGGGTCAATCGCTGCTTCCAAGAACATTTTCCCCCAACGGCGGACGAGTTTTCCCCCGCTTACGTTCCGCTGCAAGCGGGGAAAGGAGAGAGTAGCGGGGCAGACGATCTCGTTCGGCGGTTGGATATTCCCGAAGACTACGACAAGCAAGAGGATGTGCAGAACTACGAAGCGGATTTCATCGCTCGAACCATCCGCGCCGCTCTAAACGCATCATCCGCGCAGCCCGGCGATTTTCTCGTTATCACGCGCCTAACCAAGCGCATGAACGATTACGGCGTCAAACTACAAGAATTAGGCATTCCGCATGAAATAACTGGCAGCGCGGGATTGAACGAAATTCCCGAATTGGCTTGCCTGCGGGAGGTCCTTACGGCGATATGCCAGCCGAAAAATCCCGTAGCGCTGCTCGCCGTGTTGCGCGGCCCGCTCTTCGGCGCTAGCGACGCCGCTCTTTTCGCTTTGAAAAAAGCGGGAGGCAAGTTTTCGTTCCGTGCGCCGTTGCCTGATGGATTGGGTAACGAAGAACGCAATCTCTTCGCAGACGCTTTCGGAAAACTAAGGCAATATTCTCAATGGACGGCAACCCTGCCGCTTGTCTCCGCCATCGAAAAGATCGCGGACGATTTGGGGTTGTTCGCGCTGGCTGCGGCGGCGCCGGACGGCCATTTGCGGGCGGGGAGTTTGGCGAAAGCCATCGAATTGCTGCGCCTCCGCCAAGCGCCTATGGCCTCGATCGAGGAAGCGGCGATTTACCTGAACGATCTCGTCAACCAAAAAGAATGCTATGACGGTTTATCCATTTGCCCTAGCGAGAGCGGTGCCGTTCGGATTATGAATTTGCATAAAGTGAAAGGATTGGAAGCGCCCTGCGTTTTTCTGGCCGATCCTAATGGGAACGCTAAACATGACGTCCAGTTGCACGTGGATCGCAGCGGCAAACGCTCGCGGGGCTACATGGCCATCTACGAAGAGACAACCAGATGGGGAACCGGCCCGTTGCTGGCGCATCCCAGCGGCTGGAGTGAAATCGCCAAGCGAGAGAAACAGTTTTTGGAAGCGGAAGAGATGCGGCTGCTTTACGTCGCCGCCACGCGGGCGGGAAAACAACTGACGATTTCGCAGCGGATGAAAAAAAATCACGTAAATCCGTGGAAATTTTTTGACGAATATTTAAAAAACACTCCTACGCTTCCCGATCCCGGCCCGCAACATGCGCCTGTTCTCGCCGGGAAGACAGTCACAGCGAATGACGCTCTTCACGCCGCCGCCGCGATTCAAGAAAAATGGCAAACCGCCGCCTATCCCACCTACGCTGTGGAACGAGCAAAACAAGTTTCTCAAAATTGGCCAGTTTCGGCTAATGAAACGAGCGAACGGGGCGCGCAATGGGGCAGCGCCGTCCATCTTTTATTGCAGGAACTCATGGACGATCCCGCCGCCGACTTGAACCAGCTCGCGCGAACTGTCTTGGCGGAGGAGGAATTGGAGGAGAACTGGCTGGACGAATTGAAGGACGCCGTCCTTTCGGTAACGCGCTCGGAGATATGGCGCCGCGCCCAAGCCAGCCGTCAGCGGATGACGGAAGTTCCCTTCGAAACGATGGTCCATGCCGGAAAGGAATTGCCGACGCTGCAACGCGGCGTCATCGATCTGGTTTTTTTGGAAGCGAACGGCTGGGTCATCGTCGATTACAAAACCGACCGCGGCGCCATAACGGCGCTGGATCGCCTGGCGGAACATTATCGCCCGCAAGTGGAAGCCTACGCCGCCCGTTGGCGGGAAATCACTGGCCAACGCGTCGCCGAAGCGGGATTGTATTTCACGGCGGCGGGGAAGTACGTTTGCGTTTTTCCATAATGGCGTTAAATAAAAATAGGGCGCAGAATTTCTTCTACGCCCCCTTTTTTTCTATATGCGCTTAGGACTCACCCCATCGGCTGTTTCCAAAGCATCTGCCTCTCCACCGCCTGATGCAGCTTATATTTTTTGGCGTGATCGGCGATCATTTCACCTATGACTTCGATCTTGTCGAGATGGCCTTCGCCCAAATTCGCATTAGTCGCGTAGTTCAAATAGCCGACATTGGCGAAATCAATTCCCATCAATTCGATGCCCACGCGATCCGCCGCCAGCCAATCGGGGCTGACGACGGCGATGCGATGTTCGACGGGCGTCCCGCCTACTGGCCCGTTGCCTTCCATGCCCCGATAGCCGTCAATGACGGCCAGGTCGGGCGCCAGGCGAAAAGCGTTGGCGAAGAGATTGTAGTTGACGCCCCGAAAGCCGCCGCCGTGGGCGACAGGCTTGTCGTTCTTGGCGCCCGCTTTGCCGCCCGGCCCCCAGCGGAAGCCTTCGTCTTTGATAGGAGCGCCGAAGACGATGTTCTTGAGAGAAAGCGTCGCCACCACGCGGTCGTGCGTCTTCATCACCGCCGCCGAAACGACGTAGGATGCGGGATCGAGCAACATCTTCGACATGCGCACGGCGCGGGGATGGAAATCCTCGTCGCTGACTACGTAGACCATCTCGTATTCTTCCTTGTCGAGATCAATATACTTTACTTCAGGAAATTTCGCTTTCAATTTGAAATACCCGTAATTGTCGAAGCCCTCGAAGGTGGGGCCGCTGGCCGCCGACTCGGCGACGATGACGTCCGTCCGGCCTATGGATTTAAAGAACTCTAAGATGCCTTCTATGCTATCCGCGTGAGTAGCGCAGAGTTGGTTGTCGATGGCGACGTTATTGGGCTTCACCACGATGCGGCGGCCATCCGAATGCTTTTCGATCTGGCTCTCGAAATTCTTCAATCCCTTGAAAATGATATCGGGATGATCCTCGCCGGCGGTGAGCGAAACCTTGCCCTTGCAGGCGCATGCGGTGGATTCGTCTTTCTTCTCCGATTCCGAAGCGAATGCGGCGGCGGGATAGCGGAAAGCCGCCGACGCGGCTGCGCCTGTCACAATCGAGGTTTTCAGGAAATTTCTTCGCGAGGTTTTCATAGCGGCCATTAAACATATCTCCCTTGAAAATCAATATTATCTTTCCTCACGCGCCGGACGCCGCCAGCGCGGATTATAGGCGTTATCATAGCAGTTTTTATTTTTTCACGAATAAAAAACTCAGCAATATTACGAATATTAAAATAATGTGAATAGAGACAGCGATAGAAAGCAAAATGCTTGCCCGATATCCCCTATTGATGGATTCTTTACATCAATGGATATACAATGCTTTTTCCCAACATGTTCATCCATCAGTGAAACATCCCTTATTTACGAGGCGTTTTCATGAAGACTGCAACCTTACTAGCCGCCGTATTAGTTTTGGCTCTTCCCGCCTGGACGTTGGAAATCCGAGTCAACGACAATCCCATCTACGATCAAGCGCCGCGCCTGGTTAAAGAAGCCATCAACGCTCGCTTGTTCGCTGCGGGTGAGGGCGAAGACGAAATTCGAATATTGCACCTTTGGGGCGCGCCGCGCGAGATGGGCCGCGCTTATGGGGCGATGATGAAAGAGGATATCGCCAATTATACAGCCTTAGTGCTTGGATTGATGTCGCAAGAGATCGAAGGCGGAGCGGAAAAGATCGATCAAGTTTACGAACTGGCCAAATCCTATATTCCCGAAGAGATTATCGAAGAGTTGCAAGGTTTGGCGGAAGGATCGGGAGTCGACTTCAAGCAACTGCTGCGGGTTAACCTTATTGGCGACGCCAGCGAATGGCATTGCTCGCTCTTCGGAGCGTGGGGAGCGGCGACGGCTTCCACCGGTTCGCTGCTGCAACTGCGGGCGCTGGATTACGCCGTCCGGGCGGAGATTCAGAAATATCCCCTCATCACCGTCTATCATCCCGAAAAAGGCCACGCCTTCGCCAATATCGGATGGGTGGGCATGATCGGCGTGGTTACCGGCATGTCGTCCGCTCAAATGGCCGTCAGCGAGATCGGCGACGATTACGACCAAGCCAACGATTCGTTCGAGGCCATGCCCTTTGTTTACCTGTTGCGCAATATCATGCAATACGACGAATCGCTGGAACAGGCCATCGAGCGGATGCGTTCCACGAAGCGCAATACCTCTCTGATGTACGCCGTAGGCGACGGCAAGAAGGGCGAGGCCCGCGCTTTTCAAACCTCGCATACGCTGTGCAACGTTTACGATCCCCAAAACCTGGAGCCGTTGACGGACAGCCATCCCCGCATCGACGACATCGTCTATTGGGGCATGAGTTGGAACGTGCCCGCATTCGACAAGCCGCTGCACGATATGCTGGTCAAGAATTACGGCAAGTTGACCGGCGAGACGACGATTCATGAAATCCTGCCCACGGTCAGGACGGGAAACCTGCAAGTCGCCGTCTACGATCTCACGCGCATGATCCTCTGGACCGCCAACGCGGCGTCCAAGGGCGAAGCGGGGCCATTGGAAGCCTACAAACGCGCCTATGTTAAGTTGGATATGAATAAGGTATTTTCGGAGAAGCGCCCGGAAGGGAAAGAATAAGACCCGTTGCTCTAAGGGAATTATCTCTCCGCATAATTTGGTTTTCTCGATTTTGGATCGTAAAATGAATTGAATTCAAGGACAGGATTTATTCATTAAACTATAGGAAGTCGGAATCTTAGGAATCCCGACACTATTAACGATTCCAATTCGACCAATGATCGATACGAGAAAAATCGATGTTTTCCATGAAATCCCCCGGACTATGGAAGAATTATTTTTTGCAAATCACCATTGCCGTTCTCTTTTGCATATTGGGGATATTCGTGGGGATGTCGGTTCGCAACAAAGAATTAATCGAACGGATTATCTACGAACGAGCCAAAGCGCAGTTTTCCAGCATCGTACTGACGCGGCGCTGGAATGCGGATTACGGCGGCGTGTATGTAGAAAAAAAAGAGGGAATGCAATCCAATCCCTATTTGGTCAATCCCGATATGGAAACCAAAGACGGAAAAATTTATACCAAAAAAAATCCCGCCTTAATGACGCGCGAGATTTCGGAATACGCCAAAAAAGATGGGAATTTTCAATTTCATATCACCAGTTTAAAACCACTGAATCCCCACAATACCGCCGATGAATTCGAAACGCGCGCGTTGCAAGCGTTCGAGCGGGGAGAAATGGAACAAACGGAAAAAAGCGTTATTGGAGATAAAGTCTTCTTCCGTTATATGGCGCCTTTATCTATGGAAAACTCTTGTTTAAGCTGCCATGAAAAACAAGGATATACGTTAGGCGATATTCGCGGAGGCATAAGCGTTTCGTTCGACATCACCGACATCGAGCGCACGACGAGACGCCATACGTATCTTTTTCTAACGCTTGGTTTCTTCACTGTCCTATTGCTATTAGGCGTTTTGTATTTCTTCACTTTTCATTTAATGAGACGCTTAACCAAAGCCATGAAGACGATAGAAGAAATGGCGACGATAGACGAATTGACTCAGATTTACAATCGCCGATATTTCTTCGAGCGATTGAAAGAAGAAATGGAAAGAACCAAACGTTATAACCATTCCATAAGTTGCATTATGATCGATATCGATTATTTCAAAAAAATAAACGACGCTTACGGACATCCCACAGGAGATGCGGTTCTGCGCAAAGCGGCGGATTTATTAAAAATCCATTCGCGGAACACCGACATCGCAGCCCGATACGGCGGCGAAGAATTCGTGAAAATCATGCCGGAAACGGATATCGTCGGCGCCGTACAAAACGCCGAGAAAATTCGCAAGGCTTTCGAAAAAGAAAAGTGGCGATCGCTGGCAGGCGATTCGTTCTCATTGACCATTAGCTTAGGCGCATCCTATTTGGACGCGAAGGACATAACCGATAAAAGCATGGACGAGTTGTTATCCCAAGCGGATAAATCTCTCTATAAAGCCAAAATGTCAGGAAGGAACCGGGTGGAAGTGATGTAAGCCGATTTCCGTTTAAATTGTGTTTTTTTAGGAAATAGACTGAACGCCAGGATGCGGCATCGCGCCCTGGCGTTCTTGTCATAAATGAGAATGCGTAACGGAGATTATTCTTTCTCCGCCAGCGCCTTTTCGATCGCTTTCGCGATCTCTTCGCCGTCCGGTTCTTCTTTGCTGCGGAAACGGCGGATAAGTTTTCCCTTTTTGTCGATGAGAAATTTTTCAAAATTCCATTTGATCTCACCGGTGAAATCGGGATTTTCGGCGTTCGTCAGATACTGAAACAGGGGGGCTTGTTTTTCGCCTTTGACTACCGACTTGGCCATGATGGGAAATTTGACGTTGTATTTGGTTTCGCAGAACTTTTTGATTTCGTCCGCCGTTCCCGGCTCCTGCTGTCCGAATTCGTTGGCGGGAAAAGCGATTACAACCAAACCTTTTTCTTTGTATTTTTTATACACATCCATCAAGGGAGCGTATTGTTTCGTGAATCCGCATTGCGAGGCGGTATTTACGATCAGCAGAACGTTCTTTTTCTCTTTATATTGGTTTAACTTAACCTCTTTCCCATCAATATCTTTGACGGCGAACTCATAAATGTTTTTGGCTTTTTGGGGATCTTTCACAACCTTCTCTTCCGTCCTTCCTATCGCCGCTAGAAAACAAACGAGCGCGATGGCCATCCATAATTTTCCCGAATACCGCATAGTCCGCCTCCTTTTATAAACTAAAATGTTTATAAATATTATATTCTTGAAAAATAGGTTGTCAAAATTCTTTTCTGGGGAAATTGCGATCAAACCGCATTGAACCGATTGTTTTCGAAAAAAGCGAGAGATAGGATGAGTCCGTGATTGAGCGACGAGGTTAAAACCGCCTTCCCGCAGCAGGACGATTCCATTCCAATACTAATAAAGCCTTTTTCAAGGAGATGTTCAATGAAAAAGAAGATCATGGAGACCGCCATCCTTTTCGCGTCAGCCGTCGTCATCGCTTATGCACAGCCAGAGGATCGGCAACGACCGCAACAGCGGATTCCCGATAATGTCGAAATCGCCCGCGATATCGTCTATGCAACCGCCGAGGGGAAAAATCTGTCGATGGATATCGCCTATCCCAAAGAAAAAAGCGAGAAGCCGCGGCCAGTCGTGGTTTGGATTCATGGAGGCGCCTGGCGTGCGGGAGACAAGAGCCATAACGCCGCTCTTCCTCTGACGCAATCCGGCTATTTCACCGCTAGCATCGACTATCGTCTCAGCCAGGAAGCGATCTGGCCCGCGCAAATCAACGATTGCAAAACGGCGATTCGGTTTTTGCGCGCCCATGCGGAACAATACGGCATCGATCCCAACAAGATCGGCGTATGGGGCAGTTCCGCCGGAGGCCATCTGGCGGCGATGTTGGGAACGTCGGGCGATGTGAAGGAATTGGAGGGCGGCGGAGACTGGGCGGATCGATCCAGCCGGGTTCAAGCCGTGGTCGATTTCTTTGGGCCGACGAACTTTTTGAAGATGCTGGATTTCCCCAGCTCGATGAAGCATGATGCGCCGGACTCGCCGGAATCTCTATTAATCGGCGGGCCGGTCCGGGACAATCCAGACCGCGTACGTTCCGTCGATCCCATCTCCTATGTTTCCGCCGACGATCCGCCCTTTCTCATCGTACACGGCAACAAGGATCCTCTAGTCCCCTACAACCAATCGGAATTACTCTATGAAGCATTAAAGAAAGCGGGTGTAGACGCGCAGATGATTTTGGTGAAAGATGGCGGACATGGAGGTTGGAACGACCAAACCTTGCCTACGCAGAAAGAGATTTTGCAATCCGTTCGGGAATTTTTCGATCGCTGCCTGAAATAAGGCGCCCAGGGCAGCCGCGAGGGGCCGCCCTTATGGAACATATAACAAAGGGGCGAGGAATTTTTCCGCGCCCCTTCTTTATTGAATCGAATTCTACGTCGATTAGCTGATCTTCAACCAATCGATGCCCACTTTCTTCAGAGCGTATTGCGACTCTTTCAAGTAATCGCCGTAGCAGGCCATCCAGTGGAAGCCTTTGGTTTCTTCCACCAGTTTATCGCAGTCGCCTTTGATGGCTACGTCGATCTGGGAGCGGCAGATGTCGTAGAACGGATTGCCCTCGATTTCGCCTTCGAAGCCGAGCCACTTCTCGAAATTGAAATCGGGATCGATGACGGTGATTTTCTGCCCTATTTTCATTTCGACTTTGGGAGAAGCGCCGTAATCCGATTCGAAGTGGGTGAGAACTTTGACCGGCTCATAGTTCTCGCCGTTCATCTTTCGCGGCGCGGTACAGTGGGCCAAAGTTACGACGCCGTGATGGGGATAAGTGGGATCGTTGAGGAACACTGGCTTATTGGAAATATGATGCAGTAAGATTCCCGACGGAATGACGACAAAGTCGGATTCGCAATAGGCCTGATAACCCTCGTCGTTGAGGAAACTGAGCGGCATGCAGGCCGTAGTTTCCGAGATGGGCATCACGGTTCCCATGCAACTGTTGATCGTAAAGGCGTCGGTTTGCGCTTCGTCGAGATAGTCTTTGATCACTTCCGTCAGCACGAAGGCGTTGGCGAGAAACTCCTTGGCCGTAGCCATTTCCACACGATCTTGTTTGAGGTAATCGTCAGCCAGTTGGGCGCAATATTTGACTAGACGATCGTTGGCTCGGGCTTTTTTGATCCGGGCGCCGAGGTTGTCGTAACTGACATTGACGTAATCCAGTTTGAAGCGTTTTTGCGCGAGTTCGGGGGCTTTCTGCCCGCCGGCGCCCCAACCGCTGGGGTTGCCGAGGGCGACGATGCGCTTGCCCAACGTGTTCTTTAAGCCATAGAGAGCTCGCAAACGCCAGAGAATATCGCCGTAATCGTCCACAACTACGTCTTGGCAATCCATATTCGCCTGGCCGTATTCGTCCACCGTCTTGCGCAAGTAGCGATTATGGGCAATCTCATACCATAGATAGACGGGGCCGGAGCGATGGCGAACGAACATAATAGTCCATTTTTCCGGATGGGTCAGTTTTTCCAGAGCATCCAATCCGCCGCTGGAAGCGTACATGAGAAGAACGTCATAATCGCCCTTGGCGATGGCGTCCGCTTCACCGGCGCCTTGGATGGCGGCCAGCGGCAGAATTTCAACCTTAAATTCCGCCTTCTTTTTCAAATCTTCCAGTTCTTTGCCAATGCGACTCTTTTCGTCGGCGACGTCTTTTTCCGTTTGCACGGCCCCCCATCCGCGCCAGCTGGTTTGAGGGCGGCTGCGGGGGATGCCGTAAATCAGCACCGGCTGCACGCGCAGGGTTTTGGCCTCAGGCAAACGATGCTCCCCAACGGCGCTTTCCGCCGCCGAGGCTCCGAGCGAAGATAGTGAAAGCCCTCCCGCCAGCGATCCTACGCCAGCCATAAAATGGCGCCGGTTTACTTGGAGTCCGCCCGTGCAAATTGTTTTCGTACAACCGCAGCAAGAACTTCCCATTGGGATTGGTCTCATCACACTCATGATTTCCTCTCCTAGAGAATTGGAATACCCCGCAAAATCTTATCCTATTTCATTGTTAATTTCTATAAGTTTCCCATTTATTTTTTACATTCCATTCTTCAATCCGGCGGATTGACGGACGAGAAGCGTTTTCGATAAAGTAATGAAAAAATCGGCGCAGTTCTTTGGCGCCGTTATTGAGGAGGGATCATGAACATATCTCGCCGCCGGATGCTTCAACAATCGGCCATCGCCGCTGGCGCGTCTATTAGTTTGCCGCTCGCCGCCTCGGTTTCACTGGCGGAATCGACCGTTCTGAAAAAACAAAAAATTGTTGTTGTAGGCGCTCATCCCGACGATCCGGAATCGGGCTGCGGCGGCTCAATTCTTTATTTCGCCGAACAGGGCCATACAGTGACGTCCGTCTATTTCACTCGCGGGGAAGCAGGCATTCAGGGCAAATCGCATGACGAAGCCGCCGCCATCCGAACGGCGGAAGCAGAGAAAGCCTGCAAAATTTTGAAATCCCGCCCCGTCTTTTTCCATCAGATCGATGGAAATACGGAGTTAAACAAAAATACTTACGAAGAATTTCTCCATTTGCTGGAGCAAGAAAAACCGGATATCTGCCTGGCCCATTGGCCGATCGATACGCATCGGGATCACCGCGCCGCTTCGCTGCATGCCTATGATGCCTGGCAAATGATGGGGCGGTCGTTTGCTTTGTATTACTTTGAAGTGATGTCAGGCCGCCAAACGCAGACGTTTCACCCCACGTACTTTATCGACATCACTCCCTTCGAAGAAAAAAAACGGGAAGCCTGCTATTGCCACGAAAGCCAGAAGGCGAGAGAGTGGTATTCCATTCACGAAGAGATGGCGCTGTTTCGAGGAAAAGAAGCCGGCTGCCGCTACGCCGAAGCCTTCGTACCCCAAACGCAGAATCCAAAAATTTCCTGCTGAATCGTTGGGAGGGGAAAACGCGCCGCTGCTTGGCTTTGGGTGGAGCCGTTAAAACGAAGGAATTATACTATCTCTTGTATGTCGTTATAGAAGGCGATTCGCATGCGTAAGCAGACCATTCCATCATGCAAGACTCCATCTGCGCGATCGAATATTCAAGTCTTTTATCGATAAGAAAGTGCATTAAAGGGATAGAAATAGGAGAAGAATTCATGCCGGGAACCAAACGAATCAACGCCATTTTTATTTACGTATCCAATATGGAAACCATGAAAACTTTCTACCAGGAGGTTATGGGATTGGGAAAACCCGTCGTCGAGACGGACTTATGGGTGGAATACGCCCTGGAAGGAGCGCATCTCGCCCTGCATCAAAGCGATCCGCGCATCCGCGAGAAACTGGACGCATCCAAAAATACCATCAAATTCAGCATCGAAGTGGATAATATCGCTGATTTTTGCGCGAGATTGAAATCGAAAAGCGTGGAGATCGTTTTCGGCCCGCGCAAGGATTTCGGTTCATTGCTCGCCGAATTTAAAGACCCGGAAGGCAATTTGCTGAGGTTGATTCAATTGATTTGACGAAAATGATTTCGCCATGACAGTGGGCTATGCTTCGCTTTGAGCTCACCCTACTGATGGATTACAAGGAGGGCGGCTTGCTTGGCCGCCCTCCGGTTGGTTGCGTCAGGGCATTTTATGGAAGATATCTTTAAGGCGGGGATAAATTTCTTTGTACCACTCGAAGCGTTCGTTGTAGAGTTTGGCGTTCTCCGGTTGAGGTTCGAAGGTTTTTCCCGTACGCGCCAGCTGCTGCGCCGCTTCTTTGACGGAAGAATAGACGCCCGTCGCCGAACCCGCGAGGATGGCGCAGCCCAGACATCCCGCTTCCGAAACGGAAGGAACTTCGATGGGGATGTTCATAATGTCGGCTTTGATTTGCAGCCAGTATTCCGACTTGGCTCCGCCGCCGGTGGCCCGCAAGACATTGACAACGCCGCCCGCTTCCTTGAGCAGTTCCACGCACATCCGCATTTCGTAGGTAATGCCTTCCAGGATTCCCCGCGTGATTTCCGCTTTCGTGGTTCCCAGCGTTAATCCCAAAATGACGCCCTTGGAGCGCGTGTCGAAATGGGGAACGCCGGTGGTTGTGAAGTGGGGCAGTACGATGATATTGGTGGGTTTTTGGGCGGCCTCTTCCGTGAGAATATCGTATACGTCCCGGCCGGTCTCCCTGGCTCGGCGCAACTCGTCCCGTGATAGCGCGTCCCGATACCAACGGAAGAGAATGCCGCCGGTAAAATTATAAACAAGGGCGATATAGAGTTGGGGACAAGTATGATGGTAACAGCAAATGTTATTCTTCAACATTGTGTTATTAATGAGCAATTCGGAGAAAGCCGGGCCGATGCACTCGACCGTGCCAATGCCGTAGGCGGCGACATTGGCTTTGGTTACGCCCGCGCCCAACATTTGGCAGGGTTGATCGTGTCCGCCCGTAACGACTTTCACGCCATGCGGCAGGCCGATTTCGCCGGCGATTGAATTGGGAATCGTTCCGATAAGCGTTCCCGAAGGCTTCGGCGTTGGCATCATGGAGCGATCGACTCCAGCGAATTCCATGAACTCGTCGCACCAATCCGCTTTCTTTACGTCGAAAAACATGGTTCGCGCCGGAAGGGTGTAATCGGTCGTCGGCGGCATTCCCAGACGGAACATGACGAGGTCTTCGAATCCCAGGATGGTTTTCGTTTTCGCCAAAACTTCCGGCTTATGTTCTTTAATCCATTGCAATTTGAGCGCCGTAAAAACCGAAGCCAGCGGTTGGCCGGTGACTTCGAAGATTCTTTGCCGCCCGAATCTCTCTTCCCATTGGGAGATGTACGGTTCCGTGCGGTTATCGAAACTAACCAGGGCGTTATGAAGAACGTTTCCTTTCTCGTCGAGGAGAGAAACGGCTTCGCCCTGGCAGGAGACGGCCAAGGCCGTAATGGGATCGCTCTTCGTTGCGTCCGCCGTTTTGGCAATGCAGCTTTTCACGTCGTCCCATACCCGGTTTCCATCCAACTCCGCCCATCCAGGCTGAGGCGAATGAAGCGGATATTCTTTGTAGGCGGAAGCGAGGATATGGCCCTCCGCATCGAAAGCGACCGCTTTGCACCCCGTGGTGCCGACATCAATGCCCAACAAACTCATGGAAATTCCCTCCAAAAAGATACTGAATTATAAGAGTAAATAAGTACCGTTAACTTATGACGAATAATTTTATTAGTCGTCGTATTTCTTCATCTCTTTCACCCGTCCTCTTTCTAAGAGAGCGAAGGAATAAGCAGCATTGCAAAACCGATTATCCGCGCCATTGAACTTTTGGCAATAGCGTCATTACTCCAAGCGCAGAGAATAGGCTCACAACGGCGAACAAACCCCCTAAAAGAGTATTTCCATAAAGAAAATACCCCGTGGAGAACAACGCTCCATAGACGGCGAAACAGCCCAAAAAGACGCACAACAGGGAGGCGGTGAAATTGTCTTTCTCTTTCTCGCCGGATATATCGACCGCTTTCGCCCATCCGGGTCCCATCGGACGGATTTTGTCGTAAAACGATTGCAATACCCTGCGGTCCGTCGCCGGCGTCAGGAATGTCGCCGCCAGCCAGCCAACCGTCGTAATGGCGACGCCGATGGTCAATTTTTTCCAATCGGAAATTTCCGCATATCCCAACAGGCGGGTATGAACAAAGGCGAAATAAAGCGCTGCGCAGAAGGAGATAATCATGGCGGCGATTTCGCTCCAGGCGTTGATGCGCCACCAAAACCAGCGCAGCATGAAAAGAAGCCCCGTTCCCGCGCCGATTTGCAGAAGAATATTGAAAGCCTGCAAAGAGTGCTCCAGCGCGAAGGATAGCAAACAAGCAAGGATCATCAACGAAAAAGTGACGGCGCGGGCGGCGAAAACGTAATGTTTTTCATCCCCATCGGTTTTGACGAAACGCTTGTAGAAATCGTCGATGATATAAGAAGAGCCCCAGTTGAGATGCGTGCTGATAGTGGACATATAGGCCGCCGCCAGCGATGCCAGCGCTAGACCGAGATATCCAGCGGGCAGGAAAGTCAACATGGCGGAATAAGCCAAATCGTCGTTGATGAGATCGGGATTGAAATGGGGAAATCGCCGTTGAATATCGGAAATTTCAGGAAAAACTACTATCGAACATAGCGCGACGATGATCCAAGGCCAGGGACGGATGGCGTAATGGGCGATATTGAACCAAAGCGTCGCCAACAGCGAATTCTTTTCGTCCTTAGAGGCCAACATGCGTTGGGCGACGTAGCCGCCGCCGCCCGGCTCCGCTCCCGGATACCAAACACCCCACCATTGAACGGCGAAGGGAATGATGAAAACCGCCATCGCTTCGTCGTAGCGGTTGAAATCGGGAAGCAGGCTCAACTTGTTCGTTAACTCCGGATGACTTAACAAACCCGTCAGTCCTCCGACGCTTTCATGTCCCAAGGCGAACCAGGCCGCCGCGATCGATCCAATCATTGCCAGGATGAATAGCAATACGTCCGTGACGACCACGCCCCATAAACCCGACGTGCAGGAATAAATTGCCGTTATCAAACCGCAAACCATTACCGTTGCGTATTTATTAAGACCCAAGAGAATGCCGGAAATCTTGATGGCGGAGAGCGTTACGGAAGCCATGACGAAGACGTTGAAAACCACGCCGAGATACAGTGCGCGGAATCCCCGCAAAAAAGCGGCTTCTTTGCCGGAATAGCGCATCTCGTAGAAGCCGATGTCCGTCAAAGCTTGGGAACGCCGCCATAATTTGGCGTAAAAGAAAACCGTCGCCATTCCCGTCAGTAAAAAAGCCCACCATACCCAATTGCCGCTGACGCCATGCTTGCGGACGATATCCGTTACTAGATTGGGGGTATCGGAGGAGAACGTCGTCGCCACCATAGATGTGCCCACGATCCACCAGGGCAAGTTTCTCCCCGAAACGAAATATTCCGCGATACCCTTTCCCGCCCGGCGCGTATAATAAAGACCCACAGCTAATACGAATAGAAAGTAAAAGATAACAATCGACCAATCAAGATAATTCAACTGCATCCGGCGGTTCTCCGATTCCATGATGAAATATGGTTCGTATTATTCGAAAAGCGTTAGAGAATGTCAACGAGGAGAGATGAGGAAAAATAGAAAAGGGCGGCCGATCGACCGCCCCAATGAACGCAAAATACAAATTAATGTTTTCAATCGCCGACGACTACGATATCGCCGTAACTGGTTAATCCGTTGGAGGCTTCGTAAATATCGAATAATGAATTCGGCGCATGAATCTGATCCGGCCCCATGCTCCAAATGTAGTAAACGGTTCCCGTATGGTGATCGTTCACGTTGGCCGTAATTTTTCCTTTCAGCGCCCGATTATAGAGATCAGGCGCTTGAATCAGACGTGTAGGAGAAACGACGGGGAAAAAATCGGCGTGATAGGAGCCGTGGCTCCATTGGGTGATAGAAGAACTCATTAACCGATCGTTCTGGAAAGGATCCAACGGCGGCGCGGAAATATAGGAGACGGGCGTGGTCATATACTTATTTTGATGGTACGGATGACCAGGCATGTGCATGGGGAAATTGTTGTTGTCCAATCTGTACATCGCATAAACATCGACCCACGCCCTCATTTCCGAATTGCATTTAGCGACCTTCGCCCGTATTTGCGCATTCAGGAAGTTCGGCACGGCGATAGCCGCCAATACGCCGATGATGGCGACAACAATCAGTAATTCGATAAGCGTAAAACCTTTTCTTCTCATGTTTTCCTCCCAAAATAAATTCCATTAATCCATTGATATCTTTATTACAGCACAAAAATCGGATGTCCGGCAAGCCTTATTTTTCTTTTTTAACGAAATTTGACAAGATTATTTGCGCAAACGCATCTAATGCTATGGCCTTACTGTCCGACCGCTACAATGTCGCCAATGCTGCGAAGACCGTTTGTAGCTTGGTAGATATAATCGGGAGTATGCGAAAGGTCCGGACCCATGCTCCAAATATAATACACCGTTCCCACATGACCTTGAGGGATGCTCACAATGCGCCCTTGTTTGGCTTGCGAATAAAGCGCCGGATCGTTCGCCATGCGAGTGGCGGGGACGGCCCCGAAATAATCGGCGTGATATTCGCGGTGGCTCCATTCCGTCGTCCCCAACATATTCGATCGCACCTTTTGAAACGGATCTTTAGGAGGGGCGCTGCAATAGGCGACAGGCGTCGTCATCGGCTTGTTTTGCCAGATGGGATGCCCATCGAAGTGGGGGGGAAAAATATTGTTGTCCATTTTATACATGGCGTATACTTTGATCCATGTATTCATCTCCGATTGGCATTTGGCCATTTCCGCTCTTAATTGCGCATTCAAGAAATTGGGCACGGCGATAGCCGCGAGAATTCCAATAATGGCTACGACAATAAGCAGTTCAATTAAAGTAAAACCCTTCCTTCGCATATTTTCCTCCAAATTAATCGATTAATCCATTATTACTATTATATTACATCACCAAAAAAGAAAGAATAGCAAGACTCAATAACTAAAAATTATTACATTTCTTGTAAAAATGGATCGCAATTATATAATAATCAATAAGTTATATTGCATTGAGGATTGAAAATCTTGTTCCTGGGAAAAATAAGAGAAATAAATTCGAGGAGGGATCGATGCGGGGATTTTGTTTATAGTTTGAATCGAATTCGGTATAGCTTTTCTTGCGGCGAGTAAGATAAGATATTCCAAATTCTAACGTACGATTCCATTCAATCGTTTTTTCTCCCCGCTACTACTACCACAGAAAGACGCCGAGATCCACGTTGAATCTCGATCATAATCCTATCGTTCGGCTTGGCGTCGAGAACATGATAGATGAAGTTCCAGGCTTGGGGATCGCGCTTGCCGTCGAAACCGATGATCAAATCGCCTTGCAACAAACCGCTGCGAGCGGCTGGGCTGTCTTCGGAAACGTTTTCGACGAGGATTCCATCCGATACTTGCTTGAGATCGATGCCGGAAATCCATCCTCGCTCCCGCTTGCCGCTCTCGATGATGGCCCAAGCGGAATCGGCTACGATATCGGAGGGGATGACGAAGGTCAAACTCGGCCCGCGTCCAAGGCTGTATTCCGTGGCGATCATTCCGATCAACTGTCCCGATGGGCTGAATACGGGCGATCCTTCGTTACCGGGATAAAGAGGCAGATCGGTTTGAATATAGCGTTCCAATTTAAATAGATTCAAGCGGCGGAAATAACCGCCGATCATGCCTGAGAAGGGAGAAGAAGGAAGTTCGTAAGGACGTTGAATCGTCATGATATATGAGGCGACGGGCAACGTGTTGACGGTTCGATCGAGATCGATGTAATCCGACAAAGTGGCGCCGATGATTTTCAACACCGCCACTCCCGACATGGGATCGACGCCTTGAATTTCCGCCTTGAGTACGCGGTCGTAATCGTCGGAAACGAGGATTTCGCCCCCAACGGTAGCGCTGTTCACGACGGTGCTAAGGGTAACGAGATGATGCGGATCCACGGCGAATGCCGCTCCCCGGAAACGGTTGTTTTTCAACATTTGGTTTTTTAGAGATTCCAGTTGCCGCTCCCATTGGTTGAACCATGTCTCGAACTGGTTGATGCCCATGACCGGCTTCGTCGTCCCAGAGACAAGATTGTTGAATCCTTCCTGGTAATTGCGAAGGCGGCCGAGAGATTGTTCGTAACGATCAAGGATGACATCCTTTGGGATTTCGACGCTGACGGAATAGATAGCGGGAGAAAAACGGGAATAAGTCTCGTACACCGCCCAGTCTCCTTGCGCCGCCGCCGCCGCCGCATAACCGCAAAGCCCAGTGACCCATAATCCCAAACCGTGAAATCTTTTCATCGTTTCGCCTCATCGAAAGCCGGGATATTCGTCTTCAAGTTAACGCAGATTCCCAGAAGAAGTAACGATGCTTCACTGGAACGATAATATATTCTTCTCTCAGGAGAAAGGCCGGCAAAATGAATCCGCCATTTTGGGAAATGGACAACCCCTCGAGTCAGACTAGATTGATCCCGCCGCTTCCTTTATCCTTGCGCTTGGCGTTCTTCCATCTGCTGGATATGATGGAAAAGGTTCGCGGAAGCGTCAACGTCAAGAAGGGTTGCTCTCGCTCGGACGCGAAGGTATAAAGGTAATGATGCGCGCCGAAGAAAGACGCCCTTTCCCATCGTTTTTTGAACTTGTAGGAGACTAGGAATAAGGAGAAATATCATGCCCTATGTAGTCTGTGAACCTTGCGTAGACTGCAAATACGGCGACTGCGCCGAAGTCTGTCCGGTGGAATGTTTTTACGAAGGCGACGATATGCTCTATATCAACCCCGACGAATGCATCGACTGCGACGCCTGCGCCCCCGTATGCCCCGTCAACGCCATCTTCCCTGAAGACGAAGTTCCCAGCGAATGGACGTCATTCATCGAGAAAAACGCCAATTTCGAATTCGATGAAGACAAACGGAGAAACGCCAAAGATCAAGTCACTCATGGACCGAAATGGAATGCGGAGACCGCCGGCGAATAAACCGGCTCGCCGCTTCGATTTCGCTTCTCTTTTTGGGGCGCGGGAAAAGAATTTTCCGCCGGCGCATATACGTTTTCCTAGAAAAGCGGACGTCCTGCGGGATGTCCGCTTTTCGCGTTTTCAATTCGATTATGCAACAAGAATCCACATTCACCACGTTTTCGGCTCGAAATCTTCAAGAATGCTTTCCGCCTCGTAACCCGGTTGGACGACTTCCCCATCGCGAGTGACGGGTTGAAAAAAGTATTTTTGCTGGACGAACCAACCTATGCGGTCGCTCCAATAGGACTCCACGCTGGCGCGGATATACAGCGAATCACCGCCCATCGTGGTTTCGATCGCGAGGTCGGAATGGAACTGGCGGCAGAGGTAAGCGCCTGCTTTCGTGATAATGCGGACGTCGTAATCCCGGCGGACATGGTCCGAGATGGAAGCAAAGCCGATTTTTTCCTTGCTGTCCGAAACGAAGTAATCCAGGCGATACGAATAGCGTTTTTCCGCACCGGGAGCGAGTTGGCTATAGCGAATATCCTGCGGCGGCTTGAATTCCATCGTAACAGAACGTCCCGTTCCTTTTACGATCTGGCGGCGCAGTTGATAGTTATCGTCGCAATAGCTGAGATAAACTCCCGGATCCTTCTCATACCGCTCCTCGATCATCCAGAGAGAATCTTTTTGCGGCGGTTTGTCCACTACTCGGACGATGCGCCATCCCGAGGCATCCGTCTGGCCATCGCCTCCGGGACAAGGTCCGCGATGCCGGTATGTAAATAGTTGACCTATGGCGGGCGGCGGCGGATTCCGGTCCAGGCTGACTTCCGCCTTTTTCTTGGAAGAGATTCCGCAAGAGAAGAGAAAGGGAAGAATCACAAAAACAATTAAAAAAAGAGAAAAACGATTTATTATTTGATGCGGCTTAATCGAAAGGAATATTTTACTTGCGGCGTTCATCTAAACTATCCTTGGCGCGTTGTTTGGCGCGGAATAGGGCGCTGGTGTAGGCGTCCTTCTCTTCATCCGCAAATTTCTGTGGTTCTTCATCCTTTTTCGCTTCCTGCCAGGAAAGGTTGGGCTTGACGGCGGATTCGTCGATTTTGGCCAGTTCCTCTTCCTTGACGGCCTCCAGGCGTCGGAGAAAATCGTCTTTCAGCTCGGCGCGGGCTGGTTCCACCTCGGATGCGCGCGCTTTGGCTTGCATCAATTTCCCGATTTCCTCCGTAGCGGGACCGATAGGCGCGGTTCGCCGCCGGAAGGGAAACATCAGCCAGTCCCATACTCTCGCCATGAACCGCTGCAATTGCGGCAGCTCGAAAAATACGCGCCGCACGGCCACATCGCAAAAGAAGAGAATGAGCGCCGCTCCCAGGAAAAAAGGCCATAGCGGCTGGATATCGCCAGTGGCTTCCAAATCGTGCGTAAAGACGGAATCTTGCGCCGTTAAGAGGGGCTTGCCCCCAATTTCGGAAATTCTCTTCAAAATCGCATCGTTCTGCCGAGTCGTGCTGTGCTCCGGGGAATAGGGAATCGCCATGCCGCTGACGACATTGCCTTCTTCGCCATTGGAACCTTTATAAGACATGCTCAGAATATAACTGCCCTGCGCGTCGGCGGAAAAGACGCCTTCGTAGCGCCCCGGCTCCGTCTGGCGCATGGAGAATTCCTTGGATTGATGGGAAGGATCGATGCTGGCGGCGGAAAAACTAAGATTGTTGATGAACTCGCCTTCCGGCGTCAATGCGTCGACGACGACTTTGACGCGGTCGCCGTCATACGTGGTTTGGATTTGAAAATTCTCTTCTTCGCCGCTGCGAAGCGTCCAGCGGACGAGTTGGGACCAGAATTTGGCGTACCCTTCCCAATTCAACCAATTCTCGCCCCAGCGGGGCTTGGCATCCGAAGTGAAAGCGACGGATTTGCCTAATCCATAGCGCCATTGGGCCAGGACGGGATCGTTTTTATGGCTGACCAATACGGTCTCCGCTTCGGGACGAGGGCCGACGACGTCGTAACCGCCTAATTGGGGAAAGCCGCCATCAAATCCGCGGATAATTTCGCTGGGCTGGCTGACGGCGGGCGTAAACGGCTCCTCTACGAGAGTATTGCGGCGAACGACGCTGGCTTCCTTGATGAAAATTTTGGGAAGGTCTTTGTTGTTTCTAATAAGGTAAAAATTGCCGCCCGTAAATTGAGCGAGATCGCTCATCATTTCCGAATTGCTGGGATTGTGGGGCGCGATGCAAACGGTAGAAACGGAAATTTTCGCATTCTTGATATTCTGCAACAATACGGGATCTGGCCGCTGCGGGTCGCCGTCGGACATAATGACGATATGCTTAAGGTTGGCGGATACCTTAATCAAATCGTCGTAAGCCATCTTGAGCGTGGCGTCGAAGGAAGGCATATCGCCAATAGATGTGTTTCTCAAATTGCGGATCGCATCCCGCTGGGAACGCTTGTCCCCGGCTTTTTCCAGCGGGAATAGCCATTTTTCTCCTCCCATGCCGTAATAAAGGAATCCGACGTAATCGTTGCGGGAGAGAAGATTCAACGCTTCTTCCGCCGTCGCCTGCGCCCAATAATTGCCTTGGGGGATTTCGCAGGAATGCATGATCATCACTAAAGCGCCGCTGGGAATTACGCGTTTTTGCTTCACATCCATCGTTACCGGCAAGGCTCTTTCCACTGGCGTCCCACGATAACCGCCTGCGTCGAAACTCTCCGGCCCGCCGATCATGACCAGCCCAATGCCTAGATCGCTTACGGCGGCCTCGAGCATCTTTTGTTGGGAATGCGCCAATTCGGAAGAGTGGACGTTGGAGAGGATCACGCTGTCGTAAGCTTGCAATTCGCGCAAATTGGAGGGCAATTGATCCGGCGTGCGCATTTCCGTCTGGATGCCTTCGGCTAGCAGAGAAGCCGCCAGAAACCGTCCATCCTCGGATTCGCTTTCCAAGAGCAAGACTCTCGGCATCCCTTTGACGATGGCGAAGTTCTGCGCCCGGTTGTTGGAAGAGCGGCGGTCATTGATCGCCTCCAGAACCGCTTCATAGTTGTAAACGCCCGCTTTTTCGATGCTGCGGGATATTTGATAGACGTTTTTCCCCGGCGAAAGATCCACTTCCCGCTGGGCGATGACTTCGCCGTTCTCCATAATGCGCAGGCTGCCGGTTCCCGCCTCTTGGGCCAAAGCCGTCGCTTTGATCGTGAAAGGCTCTTTCTCGCGGATGTTCGCCGGTAAAACGATGTCTTCGACCAGCACTTCCTGAGTATAGGAATACTCCAGGGGAAGTAGGCGCAAATCGACGCCGCTGGCTTTGGAGCGGCGAGCGGCGGATTCGATGTCGCCCTGCGTTTGATTACCGTCGGTGAGAAGAACGATGCGCTTCTGCTTCCCATCAGGGAACGCGGCCATCGCCAGGCTCACCGCCGCTTCCAGATCGCTGCCTTCAGCGTTGATATTTGTCTGGTATTCCTGAAGTTTGACGTTTTCGCCCGGATTTTCCTGAATGGCGGCGTCCTTGCCGAAGAAGAGAATTCCCGCCTGATCGCCTTCGGGGATGGCGTCCAAGCGTTCCTGCACGTAAGCCAGGCTGAATTGTTGTTCGTCCTGGGGGACGCTGGATGAACGGTCGATGGCGAAAAACACCGCCAGCCCTTCGCCTTTTTCCAGAAATTCCACTTCCGCCAAGGCAAGGACCAACGCGATCAATACGGCGAACCGCAATAACAAGGCAAGGGTTTTTCTCCCCTTGCCCAAAACTCTTACCTTTTGAGCCATCCTCCATAAAATGGGAATAGAGATCAAGTAAAGAAGAAACCAAGGATGAAGTATTCGAATCATTACACTATTCCATGTACGACAGGCCGCGTGATTCTCTAGCCGGGCCGACGCCGCGCCCCCAACGCTTTTGTTTTGGCAGGAACGCTTCTCGATTCACGAAACCAGCGGCGGATCTTTTTCTCCGTAATATTGTAATGCAAATAACGCCAAATCGTCCGGCTTTTTGTTTTGTTTGACAAACGCATCCGCTTCTTGCATAACGTCCGTCAAAATCGAAGGCAACGTTCGGCCATAGGAATTGACGATTCGCCGCACCAGGCGCTCTTCGCCGAAAAACTGGCGCTCTTCATCTCGAAGTTCCACAATTCCGTCCGTATAGCATATAAGCAGATCGCCTTCTTTCAATAGGAAAGAAATTTCATCGAAATCGTTGCTCTCGGAAGCGCCTAAAGGCATTCCCTTTTCGGATTGTAGCCATTCCATATCCCGCGCGTTCGCGTGCACGACGAAAGGCGGCGCATGGCCGGCGCTGGAGTAGACGAGCGTTTTTTCTTCTAAATCGAGAAGAGCATAAAACATAGTAACCATATAGCCTTGAGGGATATGGCGCTCCAGCGCCTCGTTCATGACGGTCATAACGGTTTTCGGCCGCTGCACAGCGCCGACGAACATGCGGAGGATTTGCATAGTAATGGCCATGACGAGAGCGGCGGGACTGCCGTGACCGACGACGTCGCCGATGCAAAACGCCCATTTGTTGCGGTCGAGTTCGAGGATATCGTAGAAATCGCCGCCCGCTCGACCGCACGGCTCGTAATGCGCAGCAATCTGAAAACCGGGATAGGAGGGTACGATCTTGGGCAATAACGAGCGTTGGATCTGTCCGACGGTGCGAAATTCGTCGTCCAACATGCGATATTCCTTCAACAAGCGGCGGTGCAATTCCTGGATGCGCAGCATGGCGTTGATGCGGGCGATTACCTCATCGCTGCGCACGGGCTTGATGACGTATTCGTCGGCGCCGCATTCGACGCCTTTTTGAATATCGGGGAACCGCGTCATCAGAATCACCGGGATGAAGTCGCCGACGTAATATCGCTTCAACCAATGGCATAATTCATAGCCGTTCATTCCGCTCAACGAGGCGTCCGCCAGCACGATGTTGATGGCGGCGGCGCGGCATACGCGCAAAGCGTCATCCCCATCGGATGCCGGCGCAACATCGAAGCCGGCGTGAGAGAGCACGTCGCATAGCCATTCCAGAATCGTGGCTTCGCTCTCGGCGACGAGCACTTTCGCCTTCACGGAACCTGACTTAGGAGGCTTCATCCTCTTTACTCCGAAAGAGCGTTCAATTCTTTTTCCAACTCCAGCGCAAGAGGGCGGATCGTCGCTTCGGAAAAATCAAAGACGGCGCCCGCCGCTTCGAACAAGCGGGGCAGCGGACGGGAACCACCCAGGGACAGAGCGGAACGGTATTGCTTCAACGCGCCGGAAGGATCCTGACGAAACCGGCGCCGCAATTGCAACGCGCCTAATTGAGCGATTCCGTATTCAATATAATAAAAGGGAACGCAAAACAGGTGCAATTGCTTTTGCCAGCTATATTCCCGCGCCGTTTCGCATCCTTCCCAATCCACTTCCTGGCCGAACCGGGTTTCCAATTCCAGCCAATATTGGCGGCGCTCCTCCGCGCTATGCTCGGGATGGGCGTAAAGCCAATGTTGAAAAGCGTCGATGCGCGCAATCCAGGGAAGGACTTTGACGATGCCTTCCAGAAGATTTCTTTTGGCTCGCGCCGTCTCCGCTTCCGGATAGAAGACATCGAAAGAATCGGAACCGAACAACTCCATCGACATGGAAGCCACTTCCGCGAATTCCAGGGGAGCGTCGCGATAGGCTAAGATTGGTTCCTCCCGAGCCGCCAGGGCGTGAAAGGCGTGTCCCGATTCGTGCAGCAGCGTTTCCACATCCCGCTGCAGCCCGGCCGCATTCATGAAGACGAATGGGCGCCGGACTTCTTCCAAAGTAGAGAGGTAGCCTCCCGGCGCTTTTCCTTTGCGGCTTTCCAAGTCCAGTTCGTTCCGGCGCTTCATCTCTTCGAATTGGAGAGAGAGATCGCCATTCAAACGGGCGAAGATTTTCCCCACTCCCGCGCCTAATTGCTCCGCTTTCTCGAAAGGGCGCAAGGGCGGCCGTCCCAACGGATCCACCGCCAGGTCCCAAGGGCGCAGTTTCTCCACGCCCAAGAGCTGGCGCCTTCGCTCTCCCATCCGGCGCAGAATAGGAACAATCCATTTTTCCGCCGCTTCGTGAAAGCGAAGGCAGTCCTGGGGGGTGTAATCGAAGCGGCAATATAGAAGAAAGGCGTAATCCTGGAAATTGGAAAATCCGGCTTGGAGGGCGATGCGATGGCGTAACTTTATGAGCTGGCTGAAGATATCGTCCATCTCTTCGCGGTCTTGCAAGCGCCGTTCGCTCGAACGTTCCCAAGCTTGCTGGCGGAGGCCGCGATCCAATTCTTCCAGATATTTCTCCATCTGAGGCATGGTCCGTTCTTCGCCGTTGAACGGTACCGTCATGGCGCCGCATAATTTTTGGTAGCGCTGGCTGAGTTTGGCTTCTTCCGTTTGCAAAGGAATATTCTCTTCGCGAAAAATATCTACAGCCGCCTGGATAGCGCGGTCCAGGACTTCGTATCGTTCCCTGGGAAGCGCTTTCCGATGCGGGGAAGCTAAATAACGCTCGTTCAAGCGATGCCAGCAGGGTTTGCAAAGGGGATCGATGGTTTCGAGGAATTCAAGATATCGGCGCTCCTTTTCCGCATCGCCGGTATCGCAGGTCATGGCGATATAGCGGCGCGTCCGTTCTTCGCTCAGGCAGGAGGCCAATTCGCTGTGATCGAGAAGCCAATGCTCCAGCTCAGGCGGCGAGACAATCTCGCGTTCCAACAATTGCTGGAACAGCGGTTCGATCCAATCCCATGCGCTCAGTTCCGCCGTCTCGGGAACGAAGCGGCGGGGGAATTCTTTATCCGTCATCGTTCGTTTTATTTCTCCGAATCGTTTTTCTCTTCCTTAGCGCCGTTCTCATCTCCGGCGGCGCGGGCGGCTTCCGCCATTTGTTTCATTCGCAAGTAATGCCGCCATATCCGATCGCGCGCGCCAGGATGAATCTCCTCCAAATATTCTAAAATGGATTGAAGCGCCCAACTATTGCTCAAGACGACGTCAAGCAGGGGAACTTGCTTTTCTTTCCACGAATCCGATGAATTTTTCCCGGACATATTTCTGATCCTTACTAGGGAAATCTCCTTTTTCGACTTATTATCGCTTTCCTCCGCCGCGATGGGGAGATGCGCACATGGAACAATGGGAAGGATTCAAGCCCATGCTCCATCCTTCTTCCAGAGGGAGAGAAATAGGTTGCGCAACGCTAACCCATCGAGCGACAGGAATAAAATACAATAGGCGGCGGCGAAAAGTAAGATGAATCGCGAACAGCTCGAGCGTCAATCCAAAGAGGGCATAAGAGGATTCGCATCTTCTTCCGTGGGCGGCGAGGATGCCTTGATTTGTTCCATGATCTTTTCCTTCTCGGCGATTTTGGCTTCCAAATCGTTCACCACGGCGGTGATTTTTTCGATTTCAGCCGCATAACGTTCCTTTTTCCTTTGGACTTCTTCTTTTTGCTTTTTTTGCAAAGAGAGGTCCTGAAATAAAAAATAGGCAGCTGCCAGCAAAGTCGCCAGGAGAACGATCACGGCAATTAGGCCAAATCCGAGCAACACAAATAGAATTACGAATACGATTCCCACTAAAAACAACAAGAAAGAATTCACACCGGGAAGAATGGTCGGCGCCAGGGTGGCGATTTGCGTTTGATAAGTTTGTATGTTTTCTTTATATTCGTCTCGCTTGGAACGAAATTGTTTCAATTCCTCTTCCATAGCCGAGAGATCGACTTTTTTCTCTTTGGGCTTATCCGTCAAACCGCGCCGGGCTTCATCGATCAACTGTTCCAGCTTATTGATATTGTATTTTGTTTCCCCGGCCAACGAATTCAGCGCGACGATAAAATCCTCTTGCGCTCCCGATTCGACCGATTTTAAAAGTCCTTCGGCAAATGGAATTTCGTTTCGGTGAACTTTAAAAGCAAGATTAAACGCCGCACTCTTCATGCGTCCGACTTTCTACATTCTATTTTTGTCGACCTGCCGTTCGATAGCAATTGGATATTTTTTCTCGAATCAAAAGCGTCCAAAACGCTCTTTTACGATTTTTCCCCGCCGCCAAGTTGAAATTCGAATAAAACGAATCCATTGATAACATAAAACGTATAGAAAATCAAAGGATATCTCGAATTTCTATTACATTGTATAGCATATTATTTCAGAAAGTTACGCGTTTGACAAGGCGATAGGGGGCGTCTTTCATTTTTTAAAAAAAGAGCCGCGTCCACCCCTAATATAATAAACAAAAAAACTCCGATTTTCTCTTGCAGTGCTGGAAGAGTCGTCGGAGCGCAATGATAAAAAGCCGCTTTTCGCAACGCTAGGCGCCGCGTTTCAGCGAAGACGTTCAAACAACGAAAATATATTTTGAAATGTCAGCCAAGAACCGCGTCTTTACACGCTTTGGCGACGCGGAATTTTACCACCGTCTTGGCCGGAATCTTGATCGCTTCGCCCGTCGCCGGATTGCGTCCCGTTCTGGCTTTGCGTTTAACCAGCACCAGTTTGCCGAAGCCGGGAATCGTGAATCCTTTTTTGGCTTCCTTATAACCGACGGCGGCCAGCTCGTCGAACATCTCGCCAACCTGTTTCTTGGTTATCCCGATTTTCTCCGCCAAGTGAGCTATCAACTGGCTTTTCGTCAACGGCTTTTTTCCTGTCGGCGCTTTTTTGGCTGTTGCTTTGGGAGCAGCGGCTTTCTTCATTTCATATCTCCTTTAGTAATTATGTTACATCGAATGTAATCTATTCAAAAACGGAATAAAGGTCAAGCGAAATTTTCAAAAAAACCGATTTTTTTTAGGAAATTCAACCTTTTTCTTAAAAAAACACCTAAAATAGGCCATTTTTCCGCAAAATGCCGTTCGTTTCCGCCGCGAAGCGTTCCAATCGCCGTATCTCTTCTTGAGTAAACCTCCGCAGTCTCCAAGGCGTTAACGAGTTGTTGTGAAGCAGGGGATCGCTGCGATGGTCGATGACGAAATCGTCTGTTTTTCTCTCGAAAAGAGGCGTCCCCGGGATGGGGGATATCATGGCGATTCTAATTTCGCTGCCGCACTCCGCCGCGAGCCGGCAAGCCTCCCACGCCGATTCGGGACTTTGTCCCGGCAAGCCGAGTAGGAGATACGTCCCCACTTCGCGGGCGCTGAAACCCGCGTCCAACAAAAGGCGCATGACGCGGCGATAGTCTTCGGTATCGACCTTGGAGCCTGTCTCGCGCTGTAGGCTGGGTTGCGCGGTTTCCAAACCTAGCCGAATGGTAACGAAACCGGCGCGTTTCAACATTCGGGATGTTTCCTCATCGATCTGCCGCACATGAAGCGCGTTTGGAGTATGAAAGCGCGCTTTTACGCGCCGGCGCAGGCATTCTTCCATGAGAGGCAGAAAGTGCTTTTCCCGATTTATCAACAAAGCGTCGTCATAGAAAACTAAATCCGTTGCGTGAAATTCCTTAACGCATCGTTCTATGGAATCCGCCGCCGCTTCCATGGGATACTGGATGAACTGCGGCCAGAGTGAATGCGTGGCGCAATAGGCGCAACGGCAGGGGCAACCGATTGAAGTAACGAGAGGAAGGCAGGAATCGCCCCGCAAAAGGTCGTAGGCGGGTTCGATCCATGTCTTTCCATCGCCGTAAGATTCCGTTTTACCGCCGACGGCGGCGGCGATGCGGTTGACGATTTCCGGCCAATGCCTCCCTGTTATTATGGCGTCGGCGCCGGAATGGATTTCAGCATGGCCGCGGCATAAGGCGGCGTACACTCCGCCGAGAATGACGCAGGCTTTGGGAAAAACGCGGCGCATCATGCATATCGCTTCCTCCGCTCCCGGATACCAATACGTCATCATGCAGGGAATCAAAATTACATCCGGAACTGCCATCTCTCGCAGGCTTTTTTCAACAACATCTATAGGAACGCCATAGCGTTTGAATTCGCGGGGAATGAAGCGAACGGCGGGCGGCGCAGGAATGGCTTCCCGGTAGTAATGACCTGCGCCAAAAGGATTTAAGCGATGGCGTTTGGGTTTGGCGCAGCCTGGAATCTCTTGCAAACGCCGGTCGAGGCAATCGTACAGTTCCACCTCCCAATCCAACCTTCGCAGCAACGAAGCCAGGCGCAAGAGATTGAGCGGCCGCGTCCAATGGTCGAACGCGGCGAAATCGGCGATCCAAGGATTGAATAACAGAGCTCGCATTCCATTCCAAAATTTCTTGCTCTTTTTCAGCTCTAGCCTCAAGAAAGAATCTATCTTCCCATCCAAATCGAAAAGATCGATGGAGCGCGGATATTACTAATCTGCATTGAGATTGGCGCTTCTCCATAAACGGTAAACGGTATTCAATTGGATAAAAGGGCGATAAATTTTTTCGTATTTTCTAAAATAAAATATTTGTTTTTCCGTTTTACTATGATAATGTATTCGCGAATAAAATGTATTCTTTCTTTTCGTTTTGTTTTCATTTTTATTATACTATTTAACAAATTATATAACATACAATGCAATTTAATGGGATAATAAAGGCGTTTGAATCGAGGATGACTTTCTTTACTTGCTCCATAAATGGTTCAGGTGTACAGTTTTTTTTAGCCATCGCCGAAAAAGAAAATCGAAAAATTAAACCGATTTATTCCAGACATCAAGGGAGATAATGGAATGAAGTTCCGGACGGCGCATCATTTAATTAAACGGAGTCTACCTTTATTCACCGGCTTCATGGTTTTACTAAGCGCATGGGCGGCGGTCCTGCCTGATGCGATAGCGAAACCAAGCCTAATCCCCTACGGATCGCCACCCGGCGGCAGTTCCTACGAACAGGGACAACTCTTGGCGCAAATCATTTTGCCTACGCAGCCCAAATTAATCCTCACGCCATCGCCGACGCCTAAGATAATCATAGCGCCAACGATCAAACTGCCTACGATCGTAATTCCGCCAACCAATACGCCGACGCCTGTTCCCATCTTCGACTTGGGCGTCAGCGGAGTCGTCGTCGATACGACGGCCATCGTCCATTCCATTGAGGGGATGGATGTATTGCAAGGCAGTTATTCTATTTCCGTAAAAAATGCCCCGGTGGAGGCTATTCCCGTCAATATCCAGTACAACCTATTGGATTATAAAGGAGTATCGCGCAAGTCGTGGAGGGATGCGAAAACGATTTCCAACAAGTTCCGTTTATCATCGTATACGGCATCCGTCCAATTTAGCGAAAAGGCGGCTACTACCGACGCTTTGCCGCTATCAACCTATTCATTGAGCATTCAAATCTCCGTGGGCGAATCCAAAGATCCTCTGATCGACGCCGCGCTTACAGGAGACAACATCGATCCGGATCAAACCAATAATAAGGCTTCTTCCTCGGCGCAGAAAATTCTCCATCTTTCCGGAACTCTCGTTTTCGGCAATATCGCCACGACGATTACGAGTCTATCCAATTATAATTTTTCTCCCATTAAAATATCTGGAACTGGAAGTTGGAACAGCGCTATTCCCTTTTCTTTCACCGATTTAACCGTGGGACGCAATAACGTGACGCTGGTGGCCGTCGTCTCCAGCGGCTCCGCCGCCTTCGAGCCGCCCAGCAATCCCTATACGCCTACGGCAAGCCGCTGGTCATATCAATACGCGAATGGCGTTTTGAATGCCAGCGGCGCTTTTGCGGATTTAGGCGCCGTTCTTCCCGACGGCGCCGCCTGGCGCAAAGCAGGAGTTAGTGAAATCTCCTTCTCGGAAGAACCGCTCAATCTTAACAACCAGAAACTGACGCAAACGCTGCAAATGGCTTCGGCGGAAGCAACCATCGCCGATCCGCTGATATGGATGAACGAAGGGATTCCCATTATGGCGGCGGGAAACGGCCAGACTTTTTCTCCCGTCAAAGGCATTACCCTAATCGATCCAACGCCCATTTATCGTTTCGCGCCTCATTTCAACGCGGGCTTTGGACCGGGAAAACGGCCAACGAACGACGGCTATCTCTCAGGCAACATAAAATTCGTAAACGATGTCCTCATTACTGAAAGGGGAATGCAGGCCGCCGCGTCGTCCGATTCCGCCGAGTATCTTTCCTCTTTCCCCTATAATGCGAAAACCCGGTTTCAGAATTTGAATTTCACTGTAGTGAACGGCCATATACAAACAAATGCGTCTGATATTCAAATCGCCGACGTAGTCATGAACGCCTCAACGGGTCAATGCCAATCCACAGAGCCAATCACGGCCCTCTTCAATGCAAAAGGCTCTATCGATTCGGACGGGGCCGTCGTCGTCGACGCGGCGCTCGTCAACGAGTATTATCCACGCTTCAACACCTATACGTTCGATCCCATCAGCGCCGCCGTTTGGTATCAGCCGGGCTATGTTCTGCCTAAAGGGGGCGCCACGGACGACGGCGTCAACATCGCGGAATATCTTCAAGCCATGCGGGAGCGTGGGAAAGAGAGATTATATTCCTACGGCGATGTCCGGTTCAGCAAAGGATCGGATTTGTTCGCCGGCTTGAACGTCATGCCGGATGCCCTGCTGGGCCAAAACTTCAAAGTGGAAATCGACGGCAATCCTCTCGAATTGACCAACACGGAATGGACGAAGTTTTATATCCGCCCCGTTGGTTTTACGGGAGTCGTCGACGCCCAGAGTTCGACGAATAAAGTCGAAATCTACAACGATCCCGAATGCGATGGGCAAGGCTACCTCGTTACTATAACCTCTTTTGGCCAAGCCTATCTGGATAACGATTCCGAAGGCTTGGATTCGACCATCGACGGTAAAATCGACATCCCCTGGCCGTCTTCCATCACGGTTCCCTTCGAGGATATGACTTTGAGTGGCTGCGGAAACTTCACGCAGGGTAAAATTCCCGCCGACGCCCAATCGGAGACGAAAACGCTCTCTTATTGGCAGGCGGATTTGCGGCTGCTCACTCTCGCCTTCGATCTGTTGACGGATTCTTCGCAGGATGACGAACGGACATTATGGGTAACCAGCAAGAACACGATTCCCCATCTCGGCGACGAACCGTCGATGCAGATCAACATTCGGCCTTGCGGGACTTTGCGGGAATCGCGCATCGAGAGTCCTTTGTTGACGACGTATGACGGCTTCACAACGACGGCGCAAAAAATCTATCTCACGAATTGGGATGGAACCCATTCGCCGAACGGCTTCTACAGCATTGCGGGCGACTTGACGGTTTCGTTCTTCAATCCACCCAACATTCACGCCATCGTGCGCGGAACGGTGGGCGAATTGGCGTCGGGCGATCCTTGGGCGGACCAAGACGATCCCGACGGCGACCGCGAAGGTTTTCCCTCGTCGTTCAGTTCGGGCGAATCGGACATTTCGGCGAAAATCGCCGATTACGTCGCGAAGAATCCTGTTACGGTTCAAACTCAATTCGCCAATTTAATCAACCTGGAATACACCCTTTCCTACAATAAGACGGATAAGGAGTTCAAATCCGACGAACCGCTCAACCACGATTTGATCGTCATGGACATCATATCCGCCGTGGAATATCTCAACGCATCCAAGACGGAGATTAGTTTCGGCGTGGAAGTGGGCGGACTTCCCGAACTCAATCTCAGCAGCGCCGCCAGCGAATTCTCGGACGAAATATCCAATACTTTCCTCGAACCCGTCCGCGACAAGTTAGACGAAGTCGCCGAGAAATTGACGGGCGATTTGACGCTTTTAATTCGGCAGCAGGTGGAAAGTTTCATCCAACCTTACATCGAATCGATGCTGAATGAGATGAAAGACTATCTGGCTCAGATCGATCCCAGCCAATATGAGGCTTACCTCAACGACGCGAGTTTCCAAAACCTGCTGGACGATATGTTTTCCAGCATCGATCTCTCGACCTACTTGCGGACGGACGATCTCATGCCCGTCGTAGAGGAAATTCAGGACATCATTACGAAACTGCGCGATGTGAACGACGCGCTGCATTTCGATCTCGACGATCTGACCGCCGATCTGGGGCCGCTGACGCAGGCGCTGCTCAGCATGGCGTTCGAATACCTCCAGGAGTCGATCGGCTACGACATCGACGATGTCCTGGCGCCGGTGCAGGACGCGATGGCGGAGATCATCGCGTTTCTGGACGAACAGGTCGTTCCCATCCTGGAAGAAGCGGAAGCCTTCTTTGAAGATCCGACTGTGTATCTCGATACGTACTTCAAACCGGCGGATATCGCCGCTTTGGAGACGCAGATCAAGGATGCCATCAAAGCGGCGCTTTTGGATAAAGCCGAAACCAGTTACAACAACCTGATGAATATATCCGCCGAGGAAGTGACGGATTATCTCATCGATCCCCTTTTCAATTCCCAGATGTTCCAGGATTTGAACGCGGCCGTCACCAATTATCTCTACCCCGTCAAAGAAGCCCTATTGGATCAGGCGCAGGAAGTGTTGGATTCCATCAATGACGCTATAGAGGAATTCATCAAGGAGAAGGCGGAATTGATCGACGGCGTCGCCGCCGAAATCAAGGACACCATCGGCTTCAAGGGCGCTTCGATGAAAGGCTACGCCGTCGTCAGCGGCAACACGATGGAGAAGCTGCACATCGACGCCGAATTTACCATCGCCATTCCCGACGATGTAACCTACAGCGCCTACCTGGATATGACGCGTTATCAGATCAGCAATTCAGGCAAGAACTGCTATGCCAATCTGGATGCGGAAGACGTCATGGACGTGCGCATCGGGGCGGAAGACGTCGGTCTCTCATGGGTGGGCGCGGAACTGACGGCGGAACTCATTGAGATCAAACTGATGATCAGCGGCGGCTCGCTGGTCAACGTCGGCGGGACGCTGCAAACCAAAGGCCAACTTGGCTTCGAAACGATGGCGATCGAAGACCCCTCCTTCGGCGTAGGAATCGGGCTGGTGGAGAATTACATCTGGGCCAGTTGCACCGTCAAATTCGACGCCTACCAAATGAGCGGCGGCATTTTCTTGGGAACGTGTTGCTCGCTGGAGCCGCTGGAGATTATCGATCCCGAAGTGGCCTCGTTGTTAAACACCGACGAGATGCGGGGCGTATTCTTGAGTGTGGAAGGCTCCTTCCCGATTTTGAATTACGGCTGCGGCCTGCGGGTGGCGGCGGAAGGGGGCGTCGCGATGTGGTACTTCGCCGACGGTCCCACCTATGGCGGAAAATTGACCGCAGGCGCCTATGGCGAAGCGGGCTGCGTTGTGAGCGTAAAAGGCAGTTTGACTTTGATCGGCGGCAAAGACGGCTCTCAATATTACTTCAATGGAAGCGCCTGGGTCGCTGGAGGCGTCGGCTCGTGCGAACCGGAGGATTGGGATTCGCCCGGGGACGTTTTGGACGACAGTTGGTGTTTGGCCTGCGTAGCGAGTTTCGATATCACGTACAAAAACGGAGAATGGAGTGCGGACTATGACGTGGACTGCGGCTAAGCGAATTTTCATTCTCACCCTCGTCATTGCGGGTACGCTTCCCGCGATGCGCGGCGCGGCGGCGGAGGAGGCGCAAATGTTCTTCACCGCCATCGCGGGACAAGCAAGCGACGGAGAAACGCCCATTCTGCTGCGGTGGTATTCGTCCGGCGATCTTCCCCCGGCGGATGAATTTACTATTTACCGCAAAGCGGGAGACGCCAGTTCGCCGGGACCAATGAAAGCCATTGGGGCGACAAGCCGGTTGCGCAATATCCCCTTGATAAAAAGCATTCTCGATATGCCGCAGCAGCTGCGCGCCAAGGCGGATATTATGGCCATCCTGCGCGAGATTCTGGACGTTCCCGTAACGGAGGATTCCTATATCGAACAGTTGTTGCAACTGCTTGACGAGAGCGGGGACTGCAACAATTGCCAATTGCGCCGGAATATGATGATTCAATCCAATTACGCCGTCGCCATTATCGAGGGATACGGTTATCTCGATACTGTCGCATCCGGCGTTTATACTTACGAACTGCGAACCGCCGCCGCCCAGGAAGAGGATCGCATCGTCCTCGGACGGGCTACGATTGACGCTTCAACGCCGACGCAGTTGGCAGCTCCACAACAGCCGGAGTTCATTGATGTGCCTGGCGAACGCGGGCATTTGAAAGTCTACCTGCGCTGGGACCTTTCCGCCGAATTGGCGGATCAACGCGCCGCCATGTTCGGTTATAACGTTTACCGGGGGACGGGCGATCTTTCCAGCAGCGATTTCGACGCGCTGATGGCGGCGGGACAGTTGAGGAAAATCAACTCGGTTCCCATTCTTCCTCCGGCGGGGCAGGCGGTGAGCGGCGGCGAGGATAATTCCTATTTCTTCATGGATGACAATCTCAAGCGCGAAAAAACCGGTCCGGCAGGCATCCCCTTCCGGGCGGGCGACCGTTTCACCTACTGGGTGACGGCTCGCGACTTGCTGGGACAGAATGGCCTCCCTAGTCCGCCCATCGTAGAGGTTGTTCCCGACAAACGGGCGCCGCGCATTCCCCGCGGATTGCATACAAGAGTTGTGGAAATTGCCGGCCAGAAGCGGATTTTCCTGGAATGGGACCGCAATACGGACGACACGGCTTCTTACAATATTTATCGTTTCCGGCAATACGACCACGTCGGGCGGACGGACGCCTACTCGCCCATCGACGGCCTGACGGAAGGCTTGATTTCGTCTATTCCCCAACCAGCGGCGGGCAATCCGAAATACGCCGATCCCAATATCAAACTGCCACAGGATGAAAACAAGGCGTTTTGGTATTGCCTCTCGGCGGTGGATTCATCCGGCAACGTTTCCGCTTTATCGCCGCCCATTCGCGGCGTTATCTTCGACGAAACGCCGCCCGATGCGCCGGCGCAACCGCAAATTTGCGTTCAGCAGGAAAATTGCTCTCTTCACAATATCGCCATGGGAACGTTTAAGGGAACTTCGGGAGATGTGGAAGTAGAAATCAGAATTCAAAAGGAAACCCGCGGACCGCTTTCGCTCAGCGTCGCCCGCGAAACGACGGTATGGACCGAGGGACGGCAACAAACTTCGATAACAACCATCTATTCCGGGGCATTCCCCAATGACGATCCTTTAGTCGTCAAAGATCAATTTGCGAAAACGGATTCTTATACGTATATCCGGTATATTGTCACGATTCATACGAACAGAGGGCAAATTTGCAAGACTTTTTACATCCCCAGAGAAGACGATCAGAACGGCTACAAAACCATTAACGGCTACGCCCACGAAGGAGTGGATATTCATATCGAATGCAAGGCGGGCATCCAATTGGAAACCATCTGCCGTCCATCGGAGCCGGGCGGCGTTACGCATATTCCAGTGGACGAAAGCGGCATGGTCGATCCCGTAACCTTCGTCATCGATAGACCTACGGACGCTTCGGGAATTATCCTCTATCGCAGCCCCAATTGCACGGATTATTATCCGGTGGACGAAGTCTACTACGAAGACGGCGCCGCCACGCTGACGGTGGAGGATCATTTCAATCCCCAACAGGGCGGGCGCGTCTGCTACGCCATCCAAGCGTTCGACGAGAACCACAATACAAGTTCGATTACCTATATCGAAACCCAGGTTCTCATCCCGGCGGATATCGCCAATGCCATCGTCCCCTCGATGCAAAACGCGGAACCGCTGGGTGATTCGACGGCGCCGGAAATGAAACTGACGTGGTTCGGCCCCGCTTCCAGCATCGCGGCCTTCCGCATCGAATTCGCCACAGCAGAAAATTTCGCCAGCCTCGCGGGCCAGGTGCAAGTCAGTTCAAATCAGTATGCGTTCGATAGCGAGAACAGCATTTATTCCGCCAAGTTGAACAAGATCGACGCATCGGGCGAACCGATCGCCATCGATCAAACTTATTTCATCCGCGCCGCCGCCCTCATGCAAAACGGCGACGAGCGAGACAGCAACAATTACCTCTCGTTCATTTGGACGCAGGAGGTTGGGCCGTTCGATCATCCCGTCTGGCCGGTTCGCGACATGCCGCCTGCAATTAGTTCCGTTATCTGGGGATACTGGCTCCAACCGTTAACCAATCCGCCCAGTCCATTCACTTACGGCGTTGGCGTAAAGATCGGCAGCTTAACGGTCTCGGAAAAACAGTTGGCGGAGATCGATCTCGATATTGCTCCTCCCTTCATCGTCTATCGGCAGCGCGCCGATAAAGCCGATCGAACCTACAAACAAATTAGTCCCTTGATCGAGAAGATCGACATCGATCAATACGGGAGTCTATCGGACCCGTTCTTTGCGCTGCGCTATTATTGGCAAACGCAGCCGCCCGTCGATCAAAACCGAAAAGAAAATATCAAAGCGATTTTCTTCCTGGACACGGTCAATCTTATCTATGGCGCGGAGTACCGATATAAAATCGCGACATTGGACGCCGAGACGGGAGAGATCGTGAAGGTTTATGGACCAACCAATACGGTGGAGGTCGTCGATCCATGAAGCAATCAGTCCGCAATACCCCTTCGCAAGGATTCGTCCGAACGTTCCTGGCGGCGATTCTGATTTCCTGCTGCGCTTATTCGGCGCTCGGGGAAATCGTTCCCAGCCTGGACGCCGTCGACTTGAACGGCGATGGTTTCGACGGCCTTCTGTTTCTTAACGAGAACGGAACGTTGGGCGCGCAGGACAATATTTATGGGAAAGCAGGATTTGTCTTGCCGTCCCATTTTTCCACACTCCTTTACGCCCAATCGAGCTCTGCAGGACCCGCCGCCGTCTCGGATTTCACGAAGGACGGCGTATTCGATCTTTTCCTGCTTTATCCAGACGAAGGCGGTTTCGAAGCGTTCTGGGGTCCGAAGTTCCAACAGAATGATTCCTACGCCATTACGGGACTAGGGGCGAGAGCGTCTGCGCTCGCTTTTTACAGCGGACGCGAATCCATGGCGGCGCTGGGCTTCTCTGAATCTTCCCGTATTGTTTTTCTCCAGGCGCAGAGCGATTTTAGCATTGAACAAGTTGGCGCCATCAACGCTGGAGCGCCTGTAAAAGCGCTGGCGTGGTGCGACTTCGATAACGACGGAAGTGAAGAACTTATCGTTTTAACGAAAGAAGAACGCAAGCAGGAAGTAATACTGATTACGCCGAATTTCACGGCCATCCCCATCAAATGGACGCTCCGTTCCCTCGCAACGATCTCCTCCGCCGAAGTCTCCAGTATGGCGATCGGCGCCATGAATAATGACGAATGGGCCGATATTGTTTTATGGTCAGACGCGAAGGAGTGCCTTGCGCTACTGGGTAGCAAAACCGGCGCATTTACATCCTTTGCTTTTTCTTTAGGCCAATCCTTTCGTAAAAAAGCCATCGATGCGGATGGGGATGGAGCGTTGGATTTCATAGCGATCTCTCCCGAACGCGATCAAGCCAATGTCTATTTGAACAACGGATTTCTCGTTTTCGCGGAAGCCGCCATCCCCAATGCGGGGGAGAGAATCGTCGATGCGGCTATTGGTTATTTCTCGCAGACCAAAACGAAGGAAATCCTACTCTGGACAGGAGACAAAACCCAATTCAAATCCGGTTCCTCTCTTTCGCTATATAGTCCTTCCAATGGCAAATTCGTCAAAACGGCGGAATCGAAAGCCCCCGCCTTGGAAGCCGACAACGAAAGCGGATACGAAAACGTTTTCATCTATAAAACATCGGAGTATCAAAACGGAGAACCTTATATCTACCGCTCCTACCGCGTCGACGATTGGACTACGCAAGCCTCCGCCATCGCCGCTGGCCAAGTGGAGATCGAACGGGAGATTCTGCAAAACGGCCAACTGACTCCCGCCGCCGCCGTAACCTTGAGCGGCCTCGATTTTCTGGACAATCCCGCCGATTACATGGCGGGGATCAATCAAACCAGCGAAAGCCAGTCCGTCTTCTCCTTCGGCTCGCCGCAACTGCCGCGCCCGGTGCGATTGGAGGTTTCGCCGTCTAGCGGGGCGTATAACCGCACGCTCTCCATCGAACCAGTGATGGAGAACGGCGCAGCTGCGTATTACAGCCTCAACGGCGCTCCCTGGAAAAAATACATACCCGGAACTACAGAAATTGCGCCCTACAGCAACGCGACGGTTTCCTTTTACGCTATCAAGAGCGGGGAATATAGCTCCGTTGTTACTCAATCGTATGTTATTCGTCAATCCCCTTCCGCCGATTCCGATGGCGATGGCATCCCGGATGCGCTTGAAGGGGCGTTTGGGTTGTCCATCTTCTCGGCGAGCCGCGATTTCGACGGCGACGGCTGGGACGATCTGGACGAATTGATTCGCAGCTCCGATCCCGATGACTCCGGCAGCGCTCCTCTCGACTCCGATACGCCCGCCGCCATCGATCCAGCCAATCCCCAAGCGGGAGACGGATGGAGCGATTTCGACGAAGCCATACGCCAAACGAATCCCAACAATGCAGAATCAAAGCCCATCGCGCCCGGCATTCACGCCGGCGAATATCAAATCGAACTCAGTCCCGGCAGCCGTCTCGCCAAAGACGATCAACTGGACGATATCAGCGATGGTTCAACGTTAACGGCGCGAGACCTCATCGGTTCCACGATCGCCTCGGCAACATTGACGGAAGCGAAATGGACATTACGCCTTCCCGGCCATGAGCCGATGATCTTGCAGGCCAGCGAGAAAAGCGCTCGGACAATGACATTGTTAAGTTACAGCTCGTCCTGGATTCCCTGCTGGAATCCGGCTTCGGCTTATGACGGGAGCCAATCCGCCGCGCAGTGGCTGGAGGATTTGCGCGCGGCGGCGCAATCGGCCTATACGCAAAGAACGGAAGTCGTAAGCGCCTCGTCCACCGCCGCCGTTTTAGCCTTCGAGTATTGGATGGCGACGGAAACGGGATTCAACCGGCCCATTCAATGGGGCGTCGAAGGCGCCGCTCCTTCGCGCGAGCAATTGGACGCTCTAATAGATAAATTCGATCTCGACGCCGTCTATACCCATTTCGAAACGGCATTGAGCAACGGGCATAGTTGGCAAAATATCGTCCTTCAAATGATCGATCATTGGAGGGCGATTCCCCCTGCCGATAATATCGATGTAGTAATACAAAAATTGTTATGGAAAGAAGCGACGCCGGAATCGAATCTGCCGCCGGGATTTTTCGCCGACGCCTTCGCGCAAGCGGCGCAGGATTTGAGAGCGCTGTTTTTCAGCGTTCCCAAGCGCGAAGTATCGCTCACCGGCGCCGTTAGTTTCGAATATCGAACGCCCATTCTAACAACAGAGGACGGGCAGGCCTACATTTTGGACTTAGGCGGCGCCAGCGTCATTTCCGGCGCGACGGTTACGATCCAAGGAACGCTGGAAACTCAATGCGCCGCCTCCTCAGCGCAGATCGTGAGAGTTTCCTCTACGGCGACTTACGAATCCGTTCTGGTTTTAAACGATATAGACTCGGATCATGACGGTCTGGCCGACCAGTGGGAGAAATACTATTTCGGCGAACTCTCTTACGGTCCCGGCGACGATATGGACGAGGATGGATACGTCAATGGCGACGAATTCAACGCCATGACCAATCCGCTCAGCGCCTCGTCGATGCCCTCGACGCCTCCTTCGACGCCGACGCCGACTTTTACGGCGACGCCGACGCTGGAACCTTCGCCGACGCCGACCGTTACTCCCACCGTCATCGCGGAGGCGACAGCTACGCCGACGATTGCGCCTCCCTCGCCAACGGCTACGCCTATGGAAATCGCATCACCGACCATACTGGCGCCGACGGCGACTCCGATTCTAGCCACTCCGACGTTCATGCCGACGCCGACGTTGCTTCCGCTTCCAACCTTAACGCCAACTCCCACGAAGACGCCCATCCCGTCCAAAATGGACGAAGTGATTTTGGCGCAGGGATTCGGCGGCGATACCTTAGTCAATGTCCGCAGTTTCGCGCCGGATCAACCGTTCCCTGGCGCCACGATTCTTTCCTTCAACGCCTTAAACAAAGCGTATGAAGCCATTCTAGGCGGCGGTTTGGATCGCGCCGTTTATATCTCCACCGGCGATGTCAACAACGATGGATCGCCGGATATCGTTACCTCATTCGGCCCCATCACGAAGACGTCGCTTTATCCCAACACCGTTATTCCGCGCGATTCCAAGACGCGAAGCGTCATCGGCCATTCTTTCACCGCTTTCCCCGCCGGGAACGCGCTGCCCGTGCAACTGACTTCGGGCGAACTGCGCACAGCCGTCGGCGACTTTATCGGAGCGGGCATGGCGCAAATCGCCGTCGCTCAAGGCGCGGGCGGGCATGGCCTGATTCGCCTCTTCCAGTATACGGGCAATCCTGCGCCGAACGGATGGAAGATCGTCAGCCAAATCACCGGCCTTTCCGGAACGGCGATGTCCAAGAACCTAAACGGCGGCCTGACCCTAGCCGCTGGCGATTTGGACAACGACGGGCGGGACGAATTGCTGGTGGGGCAAACCAATAGCTCCACTTCGCAGACGCTCTTCCACGTTTTGGACATCAACTCGGCGGGTCAGGTCGAGGGACGCTACCCCTACGCCGGATTCCCGCTCAAGTTCCAAGGCAACGGCGGCGTGGAGTTGGCGGTGGCGGACTTGAACGGCGACGGCGTCAAGGAGATCGTCGCCGCCAGCCAGGGCAACAACCGCGATCACGGCGACGCGCGCGATACCGCGTCTCTGAGCGGGATATGCGTCATCGAGCCGAAAATCGAGAACGGCAAGATCGCCGGATTTTCCTTGCCGCAAAACAGCGTTTGGAGCGTCTTCAGCGAAGCCGACAATCCCTCCGGCGCCGTCAGCCTGGCGGCGGGTGAGTTGAATGGATACGCGGCGGACGGCCTGGAGTTGGTTGTAGGAACAGGAGCGATCGTCGAGTATAACGGCTTGATCGTTAAAACCGTGAAGCCTGCGCCGCAATCGCTCTACCGCCTTATCAAAGTCAACTTCGACGGCCAGAAGGTCAGCGGCGTTTCTTCTATTGTCGGATCGAAGAGCGGAATGAAAGCCTTCATCGGAAGTTCCAATCCGCTCAGCGGAGCGATTTTCGTCGGCGCCGCCGATACGAACTGATTCGAGCAAAAGCAATAACGTTCAAAGGGGGCGGCTCGCCATCGGGCCGCCCTTTTTTTTCGGCATTCATTATGGCGTCTGCATTGTGCAGCGGATGGGAACGTCGATCCTTAGCCTGCGGAATGCTTCCTTTGATATTTCCGATTATTCCTATCAACTTTGCTAAAAATATTATATTATGATATACCCCTATTATTTATATCGCTTAGCGTTTTTCAGGAGCGTTCGTCATGAAACCGAAATATTACTACCTTATCAATGCCATACTATTTTTGGGATTTTTCTTGATCGATCTCCCTCAAGTCCAAGCTGCAGAACCGATAGTCTCCAACGTCAAGGCGTCGCAGCGGCTGGACGGATCGAAGCTCGTCGATATCTATTACGACGTGGAAGATGCGGACAGCGCCGCCGTAACCGTCTCCGTAAAAATTTCCGATGACGACGGGATTACGTTTCTCATTACTCCCGTCACCCTTTCTGGCGATGTGGGCGAAGTGGCGCCGGGCAAGAACAAACATATCGTCTGGGACTGCGGCCAAGACCTGCCGGGACGCAGCGGGGATTACTTCAAGGCAGCCGTGACTGCGTATGATTCATCCGAGAATATTACTATAAACATCCCCGGTTTGCCTTCTGGAGCCAAGCCGCTGGAGATTGTATTGATCCCGGCGGGGACGTTTACGATGGGTTCGCCGAATGGCGAGCCTGGGCGGAATACGAATGAAGGCCCGCAGCATCAGGTAACGATCACTAAACCGTTCTATATGGGAAAGTACGAAGTAACGCAGGCGCAGTGGCAGGCGGTGATGGGAGCCAATCCATCGAATTTTAAAGGAAACAATCTTCCTGTAGAAAATGTATCTTGGGATGATTGCCAAAACTTTCTCTATTATATAAATAAGTTGGGGCAAGGAACTTTCCGGTTGCCTACGGAGGCGGAATGGGAGTATGCCTGCCGGGCGGGGACAACGACTCGGTTTTATTGGGGAGACGATCCGAGTTATACCCAGATTAAAGACTATGCGTGGTATGATGGAAACAATAGCCCATCTGGAACGAAGGAAGTGGGCTTGAAGTTGCCCAATGCCTTTGGACTCTACGATATGAGCGGGAACGTATGGGAATGGTGCCAGGATTGGTATGGCAGTTACAGTTCAGCGTCTCAAATTGATCCAGCTGGCGCAAATAGTGGATTGAATAGGGTTCTTCGCGGCGGCTTCTGGGAAATCAACGCCTGGAGCTGCCGGTCTGCGCATCGTTACAACGAAACTCCGGATGTCTGGCACATCTTCTTTGGATTTCGTCTCGTCAGGACTTACGATCAAATCATAGCAACCCCAACGCCCATCTCGCCCACTCCCACTCCTGTACCGCCCACTCCTACTCCAGTTGCGGCGGGCGAGACGATTACCATAAACATCACTGGTTTGCCTTCGGGATCTACGCCCCTGGAGATGGTATTGATCCCGGCGGGGACGTTTACGATGGGCAGCCCGGATAACGAGCCAGACCGTGATTCCGATGAAGGACCGCAGCATCAAGTAACCCTCACCAAGGCTTTTTATATGGGGAAGTATGAAGTGACCCAAGCGCAATGGCTGGCGGTGATGGGAAGTAATCCAGAGTCACTTTATGGCGTCGGATCTAACTATCCTGTGCATTACGTATCTTGGAACGATTGCCTAACTTTCATACAAAAATTAAACCAGACGGGTCAGGGGACGTTCCGATTGCCGACAGAGGCGGAATGGGAATACGCCTGTCGCGCAGGGACAATTACCCGCTTCTATTGGGGCGACGATCCGAATTCTTCGCTGATATATCAATACGCTTGGTTTCAAGATAATTCAAATAATTCTTCGCATGAAGTGGGATTGAAGTATCCAAACGCTTGGGGATTGCATGATATAAGCGGCAATGTGTGGGAATGGTGCCAGGACTGGTATGGAAGTTATAGTTCAGCGTCGCAAAATGATCCATACGGAGCCAATAGCGGTTCGTATAGGATACTCCGAGGCGGCTGTTGGAACCTCATCTCCGGGAACTGCCGTTCCGCCGACCGCGTTAAGGGCATACCCGATAGCGGCAACAGCTACAGCGGCTTCCGGGTGTGCAGGACGCAGTAGCTATTTGCTATTTTGCTCTTGGGATTCCAAGGGGCATGCTCCATGGTCGTGGAAAATTTTTGAATCACGAAAGTGCGAAAGGACGCGAAGACCACGAAAAATGCTTTTCTTCGTGCAATTCGTGGAAATTCGTGATTTCGTGGTTCGAACGGGCAAGGCGAGGCGGCAAAGGGAATATTGCGGTTGAATTTGCCCTTGCTTTTACAATATCCTAATCATGATGACCGGGACGGAAGGATTTTCAGGATAAAAACATTGCCAACATCCTGTTCATCCTGAAAATCCTGGATATCAAGATTCAGACAATTAATTAACTGAACGAGGAACCTGGAAATGCATTATAATGAATGCCGCGATATAGCTCCTTAAGGAGACGCTGGATGCACACGCTTGTAACGCCGCCGTTGCGATGGAGGAACGCCATGAGGAAATGCTTGGGATTTGTATGGTGTTTGATTCTAGGGATAGCTGCAATCGCAGCCGCCGATACGGGCAATTCCAACCGCTTTACTGTAATCAATCTGCCGGCCGGCTACTCGAGCCGTTTTTCCATCGACAACAACGCCCCGGCGGCGATTACGCCCACGCCTACGCCGTCGTCCGATCTCATGACGGTGGAGCGGATCCTCCCGGCGTATTATTCTCCGAATAACATCTATACCATCACGCTGAATATTAAAGTGAACACCGGTTTTTATATCGAATTCGCTCTCGCCGATTATCTTCCAACGAATTGGTCGATCGTCAGTTATTCGGTCGATATTAATGCTTACGATGACATTGCGTTCAGCTGGTCGGGAAATTACACAACCGCTTATTGGCTGGTCGGAATATCGGCGCCGGGAAACTATACGTTGTCCTATAACGTATTCGTTCCTTCCGGCGATGCGGGCGATAAAGTATTCAATGGCTATTACAATATCTATTTTTATTATCTTGTGAATATCGTATCGAATAATGTGGATATTGCAGGCGATTCTTCGATCGGCGATTCCGCCCCGGCGCCCACGAACACGCCGACGAAGACTATCGCGCGGACGCCGACTCGAACGCCAACGCTCACGCCGAAGCCTACGCCTACGTTAACCTTCACCAATACGCCCACGGCGACGCGGACATTGACTTATACGCCCACGTCGACTCAAACGAATACGCCCGTCCCCACCCCAACCCGCACGCCCACTCTGGCGCCGACATTCACTAACACGCCAACACTCGTAATTATTCCAACTAACACATCGACGAACACTCCGATTCCGCCAACTCATACGCCAACCTACGCGGCGACAAGCACGCCTCAGCCTCCGCCCACAAACACGCCAACGCCTACGGCGACTCCAGGAACAGTCATAGTTCGCGTCGATTTCGCCGTGAAAGTGTATGACGCCAATACGTTTCAACCTATCAAGGATGTTTTTGTCATTTTGACCGATCCGCCGATGAATGTTAAAACTAATGCTTCCGGCGCGGCGATTCTATCTCAAATCCCGCAAGGTAGAATTCATCTTACCATATTGATTTCCGCTTACGAAACCAAGGAAATCGATATCGATGTCAGCGCGCAAAATACGAATACGACGGTTTACTTGGTTCCCTTGACTGGACCTACATCGACGCCCACGCCAACGTTGGCGGTTGCGCCTTCCCATACTCCGGCGGCGCCTACATTTACTCCAACCGCCAAGCCTGATGATATTCTAACCCTAATTGCTTTGTCCAAGAGCCGGTTGGTGGAATTGTATGGACAGGACGCAACGGCGGCGCTCTTGACTAAGTTGAATGCGCTTTTACTGCATAAAACCGTTTTGGGAGAAATACTGGATTTGGATCAATACACATCCTTGCGCGACAAGTACAAAGCTTGGGATGCAGACAGCCATCAGATGTACTTAGGAACCAAGACGGAAGGACAGGACAACATTCGCCTGGCCAACGCCGTGGCGGAAGACGTCAAGACGATTATCGGCGCCAAGCGCATCGAGCAGAAATACGCCAAAGTGAAATATCTCGTCATCATCGGCTCGGACGCCGCCGTTCCCTTCTACCGCGTAGAAAACCAATCGCGAACCAATAACAGCGAATTTAACTATTATAAAAAACTGGATCAAACGCATCCATTATCCATCGCGCTGCGGCAGGATCGGCTTTTAACGGACGATTACTATGCCGATTCCACGCCGGCCTGGATGAAATCGGATTTGGAAAAGGAACTATATCTGCCAAACGATTTGTTAGTCGGAAGGTTAGTGGAAACGCTGGAAGAGATGGGCGCCATGATCGACGCTTATCTTACCAACAATGGGCAAATTGATTTTAATAAAGCGCTGGCGGCAGGCAGCGATTCTTATACCAATGGAGTAGATTTGGCTGTTAAAATCCTGTCATCCGATTTGGGCATCGTCAACCGTTTGCCGGAAGGCGACGATTCTTTCGAATTGGTCACGGCGCTGAACAAGAACAATCCTCTCAATCTATTGGGCCTGCATGGAACGCATGACAAGATATACCGCACGAAAATGATCTCTCCCCTATCCGCGAAAACCGCTAAATCGAATCTGCAAACGCTGCTCGGTTCGATCGTGTTGAACTGGGGCGGCCACGGCGGGTTGAATCTCGATCGGCGCATCGCCAACCCGACCAAGGAATACGATAATTTCACGGACGTTTTCATGAAAACCGGAGTAGGCGCTTATCTGGGAACCACCGCCTTCGCAGGCTCCAGTTTGGAAAGCATCGGCTTTACGGAACTGCTGGGACTGCGCTTCCTCGACGCATTAATTTCGGGCACGGCTTCCATGACCATCGGCGAAGCGTATCAAAAAGCCAAACGGGAATATTGGCTGAACGAGAGCAACGGCCTGGCGGATTCTAATCTAAGTTTGGAGGAAGTGAAGCAGAACATCAGCGACGATGCGAAGGTACTGTCGGGATTGATATTGTACGGGCTGCCTATGTTCCGGGTAACTTCCAGCGAACAAGGCAAAGTCAATCCACTGTCCGAAAAATCTTACATTAGCCCCTTCGCCATGAAGCCGATGATAGTAGAGCCGAAAGCCGTAACCGGAAGCCTGTTCCAAGTGCAGCTGGGCGCGGCGCTGGAAGACAATTATATGAAAGAAAACGTCACCGGCGCCGGTCGTTATTACGCATTTAACAGCGTTACGCAAACGAACGTTAACGAACCGATCCAGCCGCGCATCGGCTTTTACACGGGCGCGGAGAGTTTCTTCCCCAAAGGCGCCGTATTGGAATCGGCCAAATACATTACAATACCCAATTTCGATCCGGTGATCGAAGGCGGGCAATGGGGCGAGGAGAATGTAAGCGAAGGCGCATTCGAAAAGCAGGGATATTTTCCCGCCATTCCCTTTACCGTCAATACCATTCCGCAACAAGGCAGCGTTCCGCCATTGCAGAAATTCGTATTCATCGCGGGGCAGTATAATAAAGAAAAGCAGACGGAACGCTTGTATACGGAAGTGAAGTACAGCACATACTACACGGGAGAGAAGACGGACGCTATCGCTCCAACCCTATCGGAGCCTTTTATGAAAACAGAAAGCGAAGCGCAAGTAAGCCTGCAAGGCTGGGATCAAAACAACGAACCGTTGTATCGCGTGATTCTAACCTATACGGACAGCGAAGGCGAATGGAAGGCGCTGGATATGACGAAGTCCAACGCCAATCCGAAGGAATGGCAAGCGAGACTAGCTTACAATCCAGACATAGAATTTTTCATCCAAGCGGTGGACGCCTTGGGCAATGTAAAATATCTGGACAATCGAGGGCAGTATTACAAGCCCGCCCCGCCTACGAGCATCGATTTATATACATTGTTGAAATTGACGGTGGAAGGATTTTAACGGCTGTATAGGGAAATGGATTCCGCCCAATCGAGAAGCATAGATTGTGAAAGTACAGTTTCCTTCAAGGAGCGTGAGGAAAAAGATGGCTTCCTTCGCTGGAACCGCCGTATTGGCCGTCATTACTTTATATATTTTTTTCCGGTGGTTCGAGCGGATCAACGTCTGGGCGCCTACGCGGGAATTGATCGCGACGCCTGAGATTGTGGGATTGAATTACGAGGATGTTTACTTCGCCGCGGCGGAAGGCGTTAGATTGCATGGATGGCATATCCCCTGTGAATCGGCGCGCGCAGCACTGCTTTTCTGTCATGGCAACGGTGGTAATATCAGCCATCGCACGGAGAGTATGAGGCAGCTGCATTCGCTGGGGGTACACATCTTCATATTCGATTATCGCGGATACGGCCAAAGCGAAGGGCGGCTGTCGGAAGCGGGAACTTATGCGGATGCGCTAGCGGCTTACGAATGGCTGCGGGCGAAGCATCCCGATGCGCCCATCGTTCTCTTCGGGCGTTCGCTGGGCGCGAATATCGCCGCCGATTTGGCGTTGAAGACGGATGCGGCGGCGTTGATTTTCGAGAGCGGTTTCACCTCGGTGGAAGAGTTAGGCAAAGAGATTTTTCCCTTTCTCCCCATCCATTTTCTTCACACGATCGACTATGACGCCCAATCCAAAATCCCCAACATTCAAACGCCGATTCTTTTCATCCACAGCCCCGAAGACGACATTATTCCTTACCATCACAGCCAAAAACTATACGCCGCCGCTACGGCGAAAAAGGAACGCTTAATCATTCACGGCGGGCATAACGATGGATTTATTCTATCGGAAGCGGAATACTTGCGGGGGATAGATTCTTTTTTGGAACGAGTTCTTCCCGCCGCCGAACAATAACCCTACATTCGATTTTCACGAACCGATCAGTTCCTTGATCGCTGTTATCAATAGCGGCAAGTCCAAGGGTTTTTTGAAGATGCGGTCGGCGCCGGAATTTTTGGCGATTTCCAAATAATCCCCCGCATCGACGATGCC
>JBFMBP010000159.1 GCA_040755155.1 Candidatus Omnitrophota bacterium
GAGAGATTCCATAGGTCCAATTCCGGGATGGCGTGGAATTGGGTGAAATCGTGCCCCAGCGGAGTTACGGAAATCTTGTTCGTCTCCAAAGCGTGAAAGTCGGTTCCTTCCGCCTGCACCCAGGTAGGTTCTTCACCGCCGATCCAATAGTAATCCCGTCCTTGGGGATCGAGCCGCTTGATGATGCGGTCGCGGTAAATCCGCTGGCCCAGCCGGGTGATGGAAACGCCCTTCAATTCCTGCCACGGAAGCGCTGGAACATTGACGTTGAAGAAAGAGCCGTCGGGCATGTGGCGGGCGAGGATGGCGTTGGCGAGAATGGCGGCGAAGCGCGCCCCCGTCTCGTAACGATACTCGCCCGGCTGCGCGGGAATGTTCATGGAAATGGCGAAGGAAGGCGCGCCGCAAAGATGCCCTTCATGGGCGGCGGCGACGGTTCCGGAATAAACCGTATCGATGCCCAGATTGGGGCCTCGGTTGATGCCGGACGCCACCAACTGCGGCGGTTTTTCCAAAAATCCGCGCAGCCCGAACATCACGCAATCCGCCGGAGTTCCATCCAGCACGTAAACGCGCTCCTCGAGACGATGCGCGCGGATGGGATGGTTCATGGTGAAGGAATGGGATACGGCGCTGCGCTCGCGGTCGGGAGCGATCACCCATACTTCCCCTACCGTTTTGAGGGATTCAGCCAAGGCGGAAAGGCCGGGGGAATGGATTCCGTCGTCGTTGGTTACCAGGATTATGGGGCGTTTTTTCGTCATAGATACAAACTGAATTGCGGGATGGACGGCGCCAGCGCCGAAACGAACCGTATTGAAGGCGGTTTATACTTGCGGATTCCGGTTTTGTCAATAATCCGAATCCATTCGCTATGTCAACCAGAAAAGAGCGACCAGCGGTTAGTGAAAGTAATTCAACGACTTACGAAATAACCTCCATGCGCCTTTCAGGTGAATAGATAAATGGAATACAAATGAGGCTCTTGCAAAATTAATAAAATCCGCTTTTAAATTCTCCCCCCAAGCTTGGGGGGAGTTAGAGAGGGGTTGATTATGTTAGACTTAAAGCAACCCCCTCCTAACCCAATGTCATTAAGTTAAGACATAACGTGACGAAATTCCATTCCCTCGCCCTCTGGGAGAGGGTTAGGGTGAGGGATTTTAAATTCAACAAATTCATGCTATTAGATTTGTTGATATTTTCGATTAAGGAATTAGTCTATCCTTAACTTAACGACATTGCCTCCTAACCTCCCCCAAGCTTGGGGGAGGAATTATGGAGTTTTGCAAGAGGCTCAAATAAAAACAAGGTTTATCGATTCAATAACCTACGGTTGTTTTGGGGATAATTTTTCGGATTTCATCGCATGGCGGATGATGTATCGAAGGCGGTCTTCGTTCTCCTCCAAAGCGAATTTTTTCCAAAATGCGAAAAAAGCGCGGCGCGCTTTGGTTTCTTTCTTTTTGACGAGTTGCAAGAGCGATTTCAACGAATCTTCCTTTTTTCGGTTCTTCGCGCCGGCCGTCAGTTCGGAAATATTATTTTCGATCGATTGGATGTCCCTGTTTTTATCTTGAATATCGCCTAATAAATCCTGCAACTGTTTCAAATCTTTTACGATGGCCGCCATGCGTTCGTCGAAGCAATCTTGGAACGATTCGCAGAGGTAGCGGAAACGCTTATTGCAGATGCGCAACTCGTGCAACGTGGAGGAGGGAGCGCCATCCACGCGATTCCGATAGGATAAAACGACGCCATAGGCGGACAATATCATTTCAGGAAGAGACGAATGCACGTTCCGGCGATCGGAAACCGTAGGCGATCCCTTCGCCAATTGTTCGCGGAAACGATCTTTCCATTGTTGAAAAGCGGAACCGTCCAACTCGGTTTGGATTTTCTTTAAACCTTTTTCCCGCATAGCCAGGCGGGTTTCGATCAGAATCTCGGCGGCGGGAACAATGTCTTTGGGCATGGCGGATTCGCAATTCCGCAAAAAGTCTACGAATACGTCGATATCCCGCACTTCGCCTAGAAGATCGGCGATTTGTTTCAAACCGCTGGTCATCGATTGGACGTACTCGTTACCGTAAACCGGCTTGAAAGTGCGCAGGCAGACGCGCATCCGGCGTATAAAAACCCGCATCCGGTGAAGATCTTCGATATTTTCTCCCTTTTTCGTTCCTTCCTCGCGTTCCTCCATGCCCTTAAACAGACCGGCGACGACTTTTCTCCCCGCCAATTCGATAGGATCGCCGGGCCGGATAGGCGCAAGCAAAAAATCGAAGGTTTTATCGCTCATGAGAACGCTGCTTCCTCTTGGATTTCTCCAACCAGGCGGCGAACAATTGCAACTTCATCAGTAACATGAGATAACGCCGATAGGTCCGCAGGTAAATAAGGGGATCGTCGAGAGTCGTTTCGGTGAGTTTTTTTTGCTGCCGGGCGAGTTTGTCCAACAAAGAAGCGAGATTCTTTTGCCATTTCGCATTCCCGGCGGAAACGCCTTTCGCCACTTGATCGATCGCTTTTTCCGCCTGTTCTTTCCATATCGTGGTTTGCAAACTCAAATTGACAGCGGCGCGCAGGCGTTCAAATTCCACTGCTTCCAACATGGCCAAATGCGAACGCAGACGAGCGGCCAATTGCTTCGACGTCTCCGTTTTTTTCTTTTGGGGCATTTTTTGTTTTCTTTTCACAATTTCCATCCAACGCCAACGAAATGAGGACAGGAGTTAGACGATTTCAAGGGCAGATAAACCTTGCCAATGCCTACTCCTTTATAATCCCTTACTTTTATTAGGATTTTGTTAGCCTCTTTTAATATTATAAGCTTCTCCTATAATAAATGAAATAAAAACAGGATATAGAATCAAGGGCGTCGATGCTTTCGAGAGGGAAAAAGCGAATCCATCCTATTGACGCCCTTGAATTTCATCCCGCCGAGTCTAAAATTTTTATTCTTAAATAATCAAGATGGAGTATTCGATCATGGCTCACGTTAAAAGCGGCGGCGGCAAGCAGAAAAACGGACGCGACAGCAATTCCAAACGTCTCGGCGTCAAACGGTACGGCGGTCAACAAGTGAATGCGGGGACGATCATCGTCCGCCAGCGGGGCACGAAATTTCATCCGGGCGACAATGTCGGCCTCGGCAGCGACTACACCCTTTTCGCCCTGGTTACGGGACAGGTCAAGTTCGAAGACAAGAAGAACCGGAAGTACGTATCCGTAGTTCCAGCCGCTTGATATTCGTACTTATTGCATAAGAAGCCGTTGGAAGCCCCTCTTGGGGCTTCTTTTATGTATACGAGTTCGAGAGCGAATGGGCGGCGAGGGAAAATTTTATTCGCCCTTGATTTATCTCAAGTAGACGAGTGGAATGTTGTTTTTAATTCATTTTCATAGCCAATACTGTCTCGCCATCGAAAAAATCGTTCAAGAAAGGCGTTGATGTTTCTATGATTATGTCTCTTTCGAATCATGAAAACGAAAAAAACTCGAATTCGCGAAATTTCTCATCCCAGCCTTGAAAGGCTGGGCTATTGCCAAATGCCCCTTTAAAGGGGCAAACGTTAATAGCCCGCCGTTTCAACGGCGGGGCGGCAGGATTATTCTTCCTGCAATATCCGAGAGCCTTTCCTAGGTAGGACCACTCGTCACTCGTCACATATCGCTATTACTAGGATTGATCCATGTCGCGGCATCTCATTTTCGGCGCAGGAGCGATCGGGACGTTGCTCGGCGGCCTTTTGGCGGGCGCGGGCAATGAAACAGTCTTCATTGGCCGGAAATGGAACGTGGAGGGGATTCGATCCAAAGGGATCCGCATTTCCGGACTTTGGGGCGAGCATGTTATTTCTCCGCAACCCGCCTATGAAACCATCGGCGAAATCCCGCCGAAAGACCGCCAATTCGATTTGGTTTTCCTCTGCGTCAAAGCTTTTTCAACGGAAGAAGCGATCGACGCCTGCGCTCCCATATTTCATGATTCGACGTTAGCCGTCTCTTGCCAAAACGGCTACGGCAACTGCCAGACCATCGCGCAAAAGATCGGCTGGGACCGCACGCTCGGCGCCCGGGTAATTACCGGCGTCGAACTCTACGAACCCGGCGCCGTGCGCGTTACCGTCCATGCCGACGCCGTGCGTCTGGGCCATTACCGCCGCGAATTCCCCTTCGACCGCCTGCAAACCATCGCCAGCCGTATGCGCGAGGCGGGAATTCCCATCGAAGCCACGGATCAATTGGAGCAATATATTTGGGCGAAAATTCTCTATAACGCCGCGCTCAATCCAATGGGCGCTCTATTAGGCGTTGCTTATGGCGCGTTGGGAGAAAGCGAAGAGACCCGCGCCATCATGAACCGAATCATCGAAGAAGCCTTCGCCGCGACTACCGCCCACGGCATCCGGCAATTCTGGCCAACGCCCGAAGAGTACCAGCAGGTTTTCTACGAAAAAATGCTGCCGCCCACCGCCGCCCATTTCCCCTCCATGCTGCGGGATTTGGAAAAAGGCCGCCGCACCGAAATCGACGCCCTCAACGGCGCCATCTGCGCGCTGGGCGCAGAAAAAGGAATCCCTACTCCCGTCAACGACGCCATTGCGGGACTTTTGCGCTTCCGGGAAAAACTAGGCGGGAAGCGATAAGAGGCAGCGTGGTTGTTGGAAGCCGTAGGAATCGACGTTTCGAGCTATGAGCATATACTCGATAAGGATGGGATCAATCATGTTATCAAAAGGCATGGTGAAGGAAACAAAAAATGGAAAGACAACATTCCTATTAAAATAGAGGATTTTTAATTTGATGCCGGAAGTCATTCAAAACGCCGATAAAATTTCGAAGGAAAAATATCCTAATAACTCATGTTATGCGGGATTAAAAAGTTTATGAAGTCGAATAGAATCGCCGTTTCGAATCACGAAAACACGAAACGAAAAAGAAAAACACGAAAAAAAATAATTGGCGCATGGGATCACGTCGTGAATTGCTTTTTTCCGTGAAATCCTAAAAAATCCGCGATATCCGCGATTCAAAAATTTCGTGGAATTCGAGCCTTTTCGCGGTTTCGTGATTCAATAACGCAAACAAAAGACGCCCTTCCTGTTCTTTTAAACGGTTCTTCTACTTGGTGTAGAAATACCAACGTTGCAAGATAAAGACCATTGGCTGCGTAACATGAGAGGCTCTTGCAAAATTAATAAAATCCGCTTTTAAATTCTCCCCCCAAGCTTGGGGGGAGTTAGAGGGGGGTTGATTATGTTAGACTTAAAGCAACCCCCTCCTAACCTCCCCCAAGCATGGGGGAGGAATTATGGAGTTTTGCAAGAGGCTCATGAGTTATTAAATACGAAAAAAAAGTGAATGGAACGTTTATTATTTGGAAGAGGTAAGAACGGGAAAGAAACAGTTGGCGATGGCTACATTTTATAAAAAAAGGGCGAACGCTATAGTGAAGGATGTCCCTAAGGAACCCCCTACTCAAACGTCCGAAACGCTCCATAGCCAATCGCCCTATGATATAAATATACCCGAAGCGGCGGCGAAAGTCAATAAAAAAAATATGGAGGAGAGAGGGTAATATGAACAACAGCCATCCATCCTCATCTCTGTCTTCCATGGAATTTCTGGCGGAATTGGCGCAATCCGTGCAGTTGCGCGAGGGGGCGGAAGGCGTTTCTAAAGCCCTGTGGAGTCTTTTTCGCGGACGCGTCGATTCCACACGCGCCTGGTCGCGGGAGCTGCATATCCCCATTCCCGTCCTGGCGGCGTTGCGCCGGGAATTGGAGAAAAGAGATATTCTTCAGATCGGAAAGGGATTCGTTTTTACGGCGAACGGCCGCCAGCGTCTGGAGGGAATGTTCAGCGGCCAAACTTGTCCCGATTCGCTCTGTTCCGTCTGCCAGGGCCGGGGGGCTATTTTTCCGCCCGAATTGACGCCGGTGTTGGAGGAATTTCGCGTTCTATGCGAAAAGCGCCCCGAAGCGGACGTCTCCCTCGATCAAAGCCACGCCACGCCGGAAACCTGCGTGCGCAAGGCTTTTTTGCTTTTGGAAAAAGGGGTGCTGGCTTCCTCCATCTTCTTTCTCGGCGACGACGATATGATCTCCATCGCCTGCTGGCTCATGCGCAAGCATTTCCTGCCCCGCGCCGCCGAAGCGGGAAAAATCGCGGTTTTGGAACTGGATCGGCGCTACTTGGACGCTATCAAGGAAATCAGCCACGGGGATGTCGAAACTTGCGAATACGACGCGCGGGAGGAGCTTCCCGCGCAATACGGGCAATCTTTCGCCGTGGCTTTGACGGATCCGGCCTATACGGAAAACGCCCTGACGGTTTTTTCCTACCGCTGCTTATGCGCTTTGCAAGCAGGGGGAACTTTATTGCTTTCCTTACCCCTGCCCGACTCGTCAAACCTGCAATCCATCCAACTCCAACTTCTGCAAATGGGCTTCGCGATTCGGGAGATTCTACCGCGTTTCAACGAGTATATCGGCGCATCGATCCATGCCCACGTCTCCAGTTTATTTTGTTGCGAGCGAGTTGGCGCTTCATCACCTGAAAAAATTTTTACTTTGCGTTATACTCCTTTTTATACGGGAGACGATGGTCTTCCTGGGGGCGTGTACGAATGCGCGCTCTGCTCTGCCGTACAATCCGTGGGTCCAGGCTGCGAGTTCTTGACAATACAAGACTTAAAGAAAGCCGGATGCCATGAATGCGGCCATTATTCTTTTCGGCGCGCCGGTTCCAGAAGCCGGGAAAACGCTGGAGAGGAGATGGAAACTTGACGATTCATCAAAAAAAATTTTTTCGAGGATAAAAAAAGGGGAGCGATCATGAGTAAAAAAGTCAATGGCATCATTCTTATCGTGATAGCCGTCGTTATCGTTGGCGTTTTGCATCAATTCGTCTTCGCCAAAATAAAAACCGATTGGCAACAGTGCGATAACGATTTAAACCAATTGCGCAGCAAATACCTCAGCATCGTGCAACAGGTATCCAAAGAAAAAGGCGGCAATACGGGAGGGCAAAACGAATCTCTGGCCAAGCCGATCGACGATGTCATCGTGAATATCGAGGGGCAGATTCAGGAAGACAAAAAAAGTTTCGATATTCTCAACAACCAATTGAAATTGATCGAGCATTACGATCCTTCCCTCAACTACCGCGACATCGTTCTCAACGAAATCGACAAAATCCAAAAACTCGAATCCGGCAGCAAAGTTACCAAGTTGAACGTTAGCAGCTCTTGGGGCGTCAATCATGGCATTTTGGACGGCCGTTTTGGAACGGGTTTCTATGCCGCGCGCGGACGCTCGATCGCCTTATACAACGAATTGGACACCCGCAAGGTTCTTAACCCTCGCCAAGGAACCATCGAGTTTTTCGTGAAGCCCGACTGGGAGCCGGATGATACGGAAGTGCACCATAAGTGCTTGTTCCTCGGACTTACCGTTCAAAAACTAAGCCGCGACCGCTTGACCGAAATGGCCAAGGAACTGGCCGCCGATCAAGAGGACAGTCTATCCCAACAGAATCTGAGTAACATTATTCCTATGGGTCCCGGTCCGTTTCCGGTCGAATGCGTCATCGCCATATACAAGGGTGAAGGCGGTACGCTTACTTTCGAATTGCGCAATTTCATTCAACCTCCCAGCAGCGTAACGGCTTATATTTCCGATTGGAAGAAAGGCCAGTGGTATCATGTAAGCGCCGTTTGGGAAGCCAAGCGCCAGGCTCTATATATTAACGGCCAAAACAAGGGCATTCCCTTCGGCGGCGGCGTTTCATTGCGCGACGCCCGCGACGTGGAAGAGGAAGGCCTATTCTTCGGCGGCCCTATGGGCATGGGCGGCATGATGGGCATGGGCGGGCCGATGGGAATGATGGGCATGGGCGGCATGATGGGAATGGGAGGCATGGGGATGATGGGCATGGGCGGCATGATGGGCGGTTACGGGATGGGAGGCATGATGGGCGGCATGATGGGGGGCGGAGGCCGCTTCGGCTCATCGACCGGCCAGACGCTGACCACCAATATCTCTCTTCCTTCCATCGTCACCGGGTGCTATCTCGGCGCGGACGAGGAAGGCTCCTTTGCGGCGGATTGCTATTTCGACGATCTCCATATTCAGGACGGCGTATTCATCCCCAGTTCTTCCCAGAACGATGAACTGAAAGAGTCCAACGCCACTCTATACCTCGATCATTTCAACGACGATCTGCCTTCGCCGGGAGATCTTCCCGCCTTGCTGGTCAAGTTGGACGAAATGCAAAAAGCCAAACACCTTCCCGGCCTCAAGGATTTCATTCAGGAACGCTACGAGCAAACGTACGACCTCCTGAAGCACGCCATTGGACTCGACGAATCCTACCTCAAACAAAGCGACACGACGATGAAGACGATTCGCGAGCTCAACGTGCTGGAATATATCCGCAAAAACACGACAGGCTACAGCTTGCCCACTCTTCAAGGGCTGTTGGAAATCGATCCCAAAATGCATGTGCCGGAGCAGCTCCACCGCATCGTGGAATTTCAGAAACTCTGTTACGACCTAGCCAACCAGGCTAAGGAAGATCGCCTGATCGCCATCAACAACGTCATTTACAAGGGTCAGGGCTACAACGTCGACGACGACGAGCTTCGCACGTACTTTCGCGGCGAACGCGATACTCTCTACGGCGAGCTCTTCGGGGAAAACAACCTTTACGTTCAATACGGCTTGATGGGCGGCGGCATGGGCATGATGGGCGGCGGCTACGGCATGGGGATGATGGGCATGGGCGGACCCATGGGCATGATGGGCGGTCCTATGGGCATGATGGGCGGCATGGGCGGCATGATGATGGGCGGCATGGGCGGCATGGGCGCGGGGGGCGCGGCCGGCGGCTATAGCGTTCAAATGCTGAATATGATGCAGCTCTACGATCCTAAGGACGATCACGAATTGACGCTTGAGGAAAAGAAAGCCTTTTTCGCCGACTACGATAACAAAAAAGAAACCTATAAACTATATATGAAATATCAAAAGGACGATTTGATTCCGCCCGAAGTCATCGAAAATTTCAATAGTTCAATGGAAACCAACAAAAAGGATTATTACATCAAGCGTTCGCTGACGCTCGATCTGGACGGCGATTATAAGGCGGCGATGAACTATTTCTACAACCTGGAGTTCGGTCCGCGCATCAATACGATTAACAACATCACGATGAAAACCAAGGAAAACGAAACCATCAACGCCGTGATCGACGTGGAAAGCCATTTTCTGCGCCGCGTCGAAGAAGGACAAGAACAAAGCGAAGAAGGCGCGGCTCCGCCTACGGCGAAATCCATCGGGATGAAGTAATTTTCTGTTGCGCAAGCTTATTTCCTCTCCTTCTGAACGGGTCATTTCAGAGAGGCGGATAATTGTCTAAATTGGGATGACAAGGATTTCGCGATAGATGTTTAGGATTGAATCGCGAAGACGCAAAGGGTAAGGAAGGATGTAAAATAAGCCGGAAAAATTAAAGGTTCCTCCGGAAAGTGAATACGTGATAAAGTAATGGAAATAACGCATTGCTATTCCCTCTCTCTTTGGGAAAAGGTTAGAGTGAGGGGGCTATTTTTCGTTTTTTTCTTTCCCGTTTTTGCAATTGAATCCCCTTGGCGCCCTTGCGCCATCCAGGTCATCTTTTTCTCCTGGTAATCTTGATTCAGGCAACCAACCAGAGTATCTAAAGTCATTCATCATTCAAAACCTATGGTATTAGCGGCTTTCGTTCGTCAAGAGGGATAGCCGCCGTTATTTTTTTCAACGCGTATCGTTAATCATGCAATACCGTTACGGGAGACTTTTTATTTTGCAATAATGGGGAAACTAGCATCATAAAGTTGTCTGAATCTGGATTTCCAGGATAAAAGGATGTCCAGGATGCTTTTATCCTGAGAATCCTGAAAATCCTAGCCATCTTGATTCTGACAAAAACCGCAGGGTTAGATCAAACGAAGCGCAGTTAGTAATCGAAGGATCGAAGCGCTAGTGGCTTCCATAAACCGATATTTCTTCCTTTTGACTCTGTTTCTCATCCCATCGGCGGGCTGGGGTAAAGATATATCCGCCGACTCTCCCCAAACTTTGGAAGAATACATCGCCCTGCCGGAAGAGCAAATCGATCCCGCCCGCGCCGCTCTTCTCCTCGTAAAAGAGGCCAGTCCCGAAATCGACATCGAATCCTACCTCCAGCGCGTCGACGCCATGGCTGAGGAACTGCGCCCGCGACTAGAGGGAGACCTGTCCCTCACCGCCAAACTGGAAGCGATCGGACGGTATATTTTTAAAGAAAAAGGCTTTCATATTGGCGGGGGAAACGAAGGAAACATCCATTTCGAAAGTATGTTGGATAAAAAAGAAGGCAATTGTTATCGGTTTTCGTTTCTCTACCTGGCGCTGGGCTGGCGGTTAAAAATTCCTTTTCAGAAGATTTTCGTCTATTATCCCGATCACGCCTTGATCCGTTATGATGATGGAAAAGAAGTCCGTTATATCGAAACGACGTCAAACGGCGTTGTTTTAACCGATCTTAATCATCTAGGCGGCAGTCCATATATAGCGCTGAAACCTCGCCAGACGACGAGCACCCTCTGGATGCAAGAAGGAACTTCCGCCTATGTGCAGCGCAACGATAAAGAAAAAGCCCTTGAAGCCTTCAGTAAGACGCTTAAGTTTTTCCCCGATTTCCCTCCAACGTTGATATATATGGGTATAGTTCTTGACAAAATGGGAAAAAGCGAGGAAGGGATCGCGTCTATACGCAAAGCCATCAAATTATGCCCTCATTACGCCATAGCTTATTATAATCTTGGTTGTATTTATATAGCATGTGAAAAATGGGATGACGCCTTAGAGGCTTTTCTAACGGCGTTAAATGAAAAACCCGACTTTAAGGCGGTATTGAAAATATTTCCCACCACTCCGAATTACGCAATGGTCTTGAACAACCTCGGAATCGTATACGAAAAAAAGAACGACTTCGAAAAAGCCTTTTATTATTTCCAAAAAGCGTATGAACTCGATCCTCAACTATTGGAGGCTTCAAGCAATCTGATCAAGATATATATAAAATTCGGCGTTGACAATCTGCAAAAGAAAAATGGTCAAGACGCCCTCGCGGACTTTCAAAAGGCGTTGGGCTTGAGTCCTAATCTATCGTGGATTCATAGTTTTATCGGTCACGCCTATATCGCGTTGAACGAAACGGAAAATGCAATTTTTCATTTCCGGCAAGCTCTTGAATCCGATCCCAAAACAGCGGGACCGCCTTTTCATCAAGCCATTACTTATCAATCGTTAGGCGATATCTACCTGCGTCTCGAAAAGTGGGATGACGCTCAAGAGGCTTATTTGAAGGCGATCGAAAAAAATCCCAATCTCGCCCTAGCTTATTGCCATCTGGGCATGATCTACGATAAAAAGAAGGATAGGGATAAAGCGTTATGGTATTTTCAAAAAGCATTGGAACTCGATCCGAAAATGCCGGATTTATCGCGCAACTTGGCTATTTTTTATTTGAATTGGGGTCTCGAATTTTGTAAAGAGGAAAAATGGGACGAGGCGGAGGAAAAGTTTTTGAAGGTTATCGAAATCGATTCCTATAATGCAAATGCCTATAACAGCCTGGGCGGCGTTTATATAAAAAAATCCGAGTATGAAAAAGCGTTGAGCCATCTCCATAAAGCCATCGATCTTAATACAAGACACAGAGAAGCGTACAACAATCTAGCGGTTCTTCTCTTGCAAATGGACAAATACGAAGAAGCCTGGCAGATCGCAGAAGATTGCGCCGAGTGGGGAAAGCCGCTGCCGGAAGAGATTAAGCAAGAAATACGGCGCGTATTGGGGGCGAAAGCGGATGGATTATAAGGGGGAAATGGATGTGAATTCGCAAAATCTGGATGAAGAGTTGATGTTTGCGCAAGATTACGTTATGGACGAAGCGGCGCAACAGCGGAGGTATTGGCTCTCCATTCTTTTTTCCGGGCCGCGCGTCGTCAACAATCCCATCATCATGCGGGAGTTGCTGTCGCGGCTGCGCGGCGTGGGATCGTTCGTTTTTCTGGGCGTTTTTATTGCAACATGTTCCTTCGCCTTCTGCGCCATCTGGCAAGAGTTGCAAAACACCCCCGACGGTTGGCTGCTGGAGTCGCGCCGTTATTTCCTCCTATTCAACGTCTGCATCGGCGGAGCGATTTGCTTGACGGTTCCCCTATTGGGCGCTACCTGCTTCAACATCGAACACGAGCGGCGGACGTGGGAAATGCTGCTAGCGGCGCCGCTCAATCTCTCAGCGATCCTTTTAGGTAAATTGATCTCTTCCATCGCCTTCGCCGTTTTGGCGTTGACTTCGATTATTCCCTTATACGGAATGTTCGCCACCGTCGCCAAAACATCCTACGCCGAATTAATTTTTTCCGTATTGTTTCTCTTCGAAGCGATCGGAGTTATGGGATTGATTGGTTTGTATTGCTCCATCGAATTCAAGAAGAGTTGGTTGGCGATTATCGCCGCCTATCTTTTCGCCCTGGCCTATTTCCAATTTTTCATATTGCCGCTTGGAACTTCCGGAGGCGGTTTTGCTGCTCCCCTACAAATCGTTCAATCCTTCGCCCCCATAGCAGCGGCGCCCTCCGCCCCTGCCGTCGCTGCGCCCGTAGCGGCTGGACTTGGATTTTTGACCATCAATCCCCAAATCAATCCGGCGGTGGTCTCCATCTCCGCCGTGCAGACCAATTCAATCTTCGCGGCGCTTATCGTGGCGCTTATCGGCTTCGGGCCGTATACCGCCGCTTCGAATGCGGTATATGTACAGATCATTTCATTCTATGCGGCTCTATTCGGCTATTTCATTTCAAGGTTTTTTTTCTTTGCAATTCTCTTAAGTCTTTGTTTATGGACAATGGCGCGCAAGTTGAATTACGACTTTTTCGAAGCCATCGGCCAGGTCATCCACGAAGAAGCGTTGCGCATCAAGCCCATCTACCGTCTGCGCCTGCGGCGAGAAGCGTGGCTGCCCGACGGACGCAATCCGGTGCGGCTGAAAGAAGTGCGGGAATTTTTCGGGCGCAAGAGTCTGCTACTATTAACCTGGATGGGATTCTTGGCAATTTTGAGCCCAATACTGCTGGTTCGTTACAGCAGCTTCGACGTATCCATTCTAGGAGTAAAGCGCCTCATCCTATGGCGGCCGCTGCTAGAGGGATGGACGGCGGCGCTGATTCCCTTTCTGGTTTTGCCCTACGCCGCCAACGCCGTCCGCCGCGAGGTGAATCATGGGACATGGGAGCAACTCTTGTCGACGGCGCTCGGCCCCTGGCGCATCGTGTTGGGCAAGATCGGCGCGGGGATGCAATGGTTCAGCCTGCAATTCTGGGCTTTCTTCGCCATCTTTATCCTCGTGGGCTTTTCTTCTAGGCAGGCACTGTCCCCAGAAGCGGCTATCAATCGCCAAATGATCTGGAACTCATTGATCTTCGCTTATGCCAGCGGATTGTTTCTGCTCAGCGCGGGACTCGCGGCGTCGGCGACGCTGCGCAATACGGCGGCAGCCTACGGTCTCTGCGCCCTCATCGGTGCGGTTCATCTGCTCGGCGGCGGATATTTCAGTCTTCCGGATGCAGGATCGTTCGCAGTGGCGAGATATGTCGGCCTTACGGCGCTGGCCTCGGCGCTATTATGGTTCTATTGCGTGAAAAGATTGGAAAAGACCGTCGAGCGAAGCAGCGCCGTCTGAATCCACGGCGGGTGGGCGGGTGGCAAGGGCAAGGTTTTTTCCGCCCTTGAGCGATTGGGGACGAAGTGGTAAAAAGAAAGACAAAGTCTGCCTTTGATTAATCCCTCAAAAACAAGCTAACGTTTTCTCCTTGCCACCCCGCCTATCAAGCTTTTCTCGCGAATTATATTCAAGTTGTGATATAATAAATTAAAGATTTTTGATTATGGATATAGACGAATACGATTCGATTCGTTATCCCAGCGCAAAACGCTGTATAGAGCGACATGAAAAGAGTAGTGGGCGTCAAAGCAAATTACCAATTGGAAGCGGGCGACTCGTTTCACAGTCCCGATAAAAGCCAGCGAATTGAGCCATATGTCGTTCTCATTGTGAGTCCAATCAACAAAAGAATCGGCTTGTTCCTTCGCGATCTCTTTCTCAAAGCGCGAAAATTTCTGCGCTGCGACGGCGTGGATTTATACCGTAAGGCGTTGAGATATTTAAGTTTCGAACCATCCCGGCGCGTCGTCGCTCTCATCATCACCGACAGGCCGGAAGACCATCAATCTCTCTCCGAAAACAAGATTCCTCTCTGGAAAGAAACCATTCTCGGCTATCGGCAAATCTATCTGGAAGCGAATGCGGAAGAAATAAAAAATGACGTATTCCCGGCTGATTTGACGGTCATTACTCTGTTCAAACACAAGAACGGAAAAATGAAGGATAGCGAAATCGAAGCCCTGGAACGCGAATTTCTGCAACTCCAGGAAGAAATCCAGTTCAATCGCCTCCATTGCGAATCGGAAGAGGAATTGCTATCCGCCGTGAACGATTCGGTCATCGGTTCCGTCGTAACGAAATTCAAACAATCCGAAAATTTAAGGAAATACGAACGGAAGCGAAGCCAAAAACTGGCGAAAGCCAGAAAAATCACCAAGGACGCCTACTTGAAGCAACTGCGAGGAGAATGATTCCCATTCTTTATACATTTCTCAAGCAAATATTTTACCGCCATTGAGGCTCGCCTCTTTCCATAACCGCTTTTTCCTGTTCTAATTCCACTTATAATCTATACGCAAACAGAATCCCGTTCATTCGATCGAATCAAAATGAAAAACATTCGCTCTCTCACCTTTTTTCCGTTCTTCCTCCTAGCGGCGGGAATCGTCATGAATTCCTGCGGCGCCCATTCTCCGCGAACCCTGGCGGAACGCCATCGATCCATCCATATCCCCGTTTTCAAAAACGAGACGCTGCAATACGCCATTGAAGAAAATTTAACCCGCGCCATGATCGCCGCTTTTCAGCGGGATGGACGCTTGAAAGTCGTTCCCCATTCGGCGGCGGATTTGGAGATGAAAACGAGAATCGCCGCTGTCGCATTGTCTCCCGTGGCTTTTTCCGACCTCGACCGGGCGGTAGGCTACTCCATGAGCATCACCCTCTACGTCAGCGTCGTTGACGCAGGATCTGGCGAAATCGTTATGCCGGAAAGACCCTTCCAAGCTTCCGGCTCCTTCCTCTTGAGCAACGCGCCCGGCGCTGCCCAGACGCAGGATATTTCCGATATTCTCGCGGCGCAGGCGCTGAGTTATCTGATCGAAGGATGGTAAGCCAGTCTGTGCGCTCCGCTGCGAAATCATCCCCAAAAATAATGTTATTCATCGTCGAGGATGCTTTGAGTTTAGACAACGAAATCGCTTCCTTGATTAAAACGCGCTTCGGCGGAGAAGAGACGGAGACGCACCGATTCGATGTAAGAGAAGAAGAAATTTACAAAGCCGTCGAAGAAGCCCAATCCGACTCTCTTTTTACGCCCCATAAAATCGTCATCCTGGCCAATGTGGACGAGGCCAGGACGGACGGAGTCGAGTTTTTGCTCAATTATATCTCCCGGCCATTAGGCGACGCGATTGCGATCTTGACGGCGTCAGAAGATAATGCCGCCGTTAAAAAACTGGCCAAAGCGTTGAAATTGGATAAAGCGGCTCATCTAAAAAAAACGCCGATCGATAAAATCCGAAAATCCGTGGAACACCATTGCGCCGAACATAAAATTAAAATCGATAAGAAAGCGCTGGATTTTTTTCTCCAATCCTGCGGCCAGGACGCCGTCTCGGCAAAAGGCGAAATGGATAAACTGCTCCTCTGGGCGGGAGACGGCGGAACGATTACCCTGCAAGATTGCCAACAGCTGTTATTGAGCGAGAGCGAAGAGATTATTTGGACATTGACCGACGCCGTCGCGGACAAAAACGCCGCCAAGGCTTTGCAAGCGTTCGATCGCCTGCTTTCCCAAGGCTCGGAACCGATCGCCATCATCGGCTCCCTGACCAGGACGTTCCGCCAGCTGTTATCGTGCATAACCTTGGCGGAAGATAAGATTCCCGCCAAGGAATGGCCATCCAAATTAGGACTGAAAGGATACCCCTTGGAAAAAACCATCCAATTCAGCCGTAAATTTTCCTTTTCCGCCATGAAACGGGGAATCGCCCTGCTCCGCCAAGCGGACGAAGACTTCAAAGGCGGCAAAGGCGGAGCGGCGGAGCGGCCACAAATTATGGAACGCCTGTTGATTGACCTTTGCCGTCTGGAAACGCCATAAACCTTATTCGTACAACTCCCAACCAACGATCCGCGTCGGCAGACGCGCATCGAAAATATAAAGCGTTCTTGCGGAATCGACGATATACAATTCCTTATCGTCAGGTGAAAAGGCGCAGGCGGTCATGGCGCCTTGGATTTCGTACTTCTGGATTTCCTCCATCGTCGTCAAATCCACCAGCGTCGGCAGTCCGTTGCGCCCCGTGACCATATAGCGAACGTCGGAGTTGTAAGCGATATCGCCCTGGGCTGGGATTGTGGTGAAGTTGCTTGTGTCGATTAAATCTGGAGTATGGTCTGGAGTATGGTATAGATAACGAACGGAAAAGAAGCGGCTGTCGGGAGAAAATTTCGCGTCGATATCTGGCTGAGTCAATATATCCATTCTCACTTCTTTTCCATATAAAATCTTTCCATCTACTGTGTTTTAAATCCGAGGAAAATTATAACGATCACTGCGAGTATTACGGCATTCGGCGGGATCTCCATGATAATATTCATAAGAAACAACTCCACCGATCATCGAGTCATTTGGAGATAAAAATAACAACTGTGAATGATATTCCTTACGATTACAAGAAGCATAAATAATTTCTCCATCTCTATCTTCCAGAAGAATTCTGTCATCCCAAATATTAATAGCATATATAAATTCCATACAACTTGTATATAACGAACTTTCAGTTTTTACTGAAAAAATTATCACCCCTTCGTTAAAATCGAAAGTAATAATATAGGGCGGCCATAGATAGTAGAAGAACCAATAAGGACTTGATTCAGGAACAAAACTTGTAACGATCATATTTAATTGAGCATTTTCATTTTTATTCTTCGTAATATGATAAATATTTGATAATATTCCTGAAGTATAATAAATCGCTTGTATCTCTGCTGAAATATCGTCTACTATTTTATTGTCTCCGACGGGGAGGGTTAAAACCCTCACCTTTAGGTGAAGGCTTTAGCATAGAGAAACGATCCGTTATGCTAAAGCGATAATGAAAGAATATCGACACGGAACACATACAGTATACGAAATTCATCTGCATTTGGTGTGGATCACGAAATATCGCCGAGCGGTATTGACCGGGGAAGTAGGGAATCGAGTGAGAGAATTGATCCGAGAGATATGTGGAGCCCATGAGGTAAGTATAATGAAAGGCCATGTATCGAAGGATCATATCCACCTTCTGGTGTCGATACCGCCGCAAGTCACCATCAGTCGGCTGGTACAATGGCTGAAAGGGAAGACGTCGTATAAGTTGATGCATGAGTTTCCCCACCTGAAGAAAGCCTTTTGGGGACGCCATCTGTGGGCGCGAGGCTATTTTTGTTGCAGTACCGGCAATATAACGGACGAGATGATAGCGGAGTATATCTCGCACCAGAATCATGAGACGGATCAAGATTTTCGAGTAGAGGGTTAAGTCCCTCTACTCAAATCCGCTGAATGCGGTTAATTTCAACCGGCTTTAGCCGGAACAGGACTTACAGTCCGTTACTCTAAGCCACCGCCTTAAAGGCGGTGGTAGCTCACTTAAATCGTAAGTTTTTGTTGGCTTGGCCATATTGTCAATATCTAAAGCTAAGAAAAAATTATCGTTAAAAATAGATATTGAATTAAAATTAAAGGAAAGTAGATTTTGTGTAATTTTTTCTTGAGAAAATGTAACCTTTTAGCCTCCACAAAAAAAGTTTAGAAATAAATTACACCGAGCGTTACTTCGGAGGCGGTTTCGAAGTTTTTATAGGGTATGAACCGAAACCAAGAAACCGCCCAGAGAATCCTCCAGGAAATCCTGGAGGGCCGCCGGGAATTATCCGAAGAGGCGATTCGCGCCCTCGTTCAGGAAGACCCCGAAGCGGCGGTTTTTCTCATTTTAGAGGAGACGCATCGTCTTTTGAAAGACCAAGCGGTCAAGGAAGCCCAGAAAATCGCCGCGCCTTCCGGGATGGTTCCGCCTTATGAAAAACCCGCTAAAAAAGGGAGAAAGAAAAAGCGGGGGCGAAAGCCTGGACATCCAGGAGCCTGCCGCAAGAAGCCTCATGAAATCACGCATCGCGTCCAACACGCGCCGCTGGAAAAATGTCCGGATTGTGGAGGCCCCGTCACTCCCTGCACCAGCGAGAAAGCCAAGCGAACGCGGGTGATTGAAGATATTCCGGAGTCCGTGGAAGCGGTGGTGACGGAGCATGAAATCCCCCGTAGTTATTGCCCGCATTGCCAAAAACTGGTGGAGCCGAAAGTCGAAGAGGCGCTTCCCAATGCGACGTTGGGCAACCGGGTGCTGGCGCTTTCCGCCCATTGGCATTACGGATTGGGCCTGCCGTCCCAACAAATTGCGGACATCCTCGACAGCCACTTGAGCACAAAGATTTCGCTGGGGGGATTGTTCGGCATGTGGAATCGCCTCGCCAAATGGCTCGAACCGTGGTATGAAAAACTGGTCGAGGAAATGCTGAAAAGCGCCGTGGTCTACGGGGACGAATCGGGCTGGCGCGTGAACGGAGTTACCCAGTGGATATGGTCTTTCAGCAACGCGGATGCCAGCTTTTACATGATCCACCCCAGCCGGGGCGATCCGGCCTTGTTCGAGTTCTTCAAAAAAACCTTCCACGGCGTGCTGGTGAGCGATTTCTGGGCGTGTTACGCTCACGTCCAATCGAGGCATCAGTATTGCCTGGCGCATCTGTTGCGCGAACTGAAGAAGGTGGACGGAACCAATCGCTCCGAGAACTGGCGGCGTTTCTCCAAGAAGGCGAAGCGCTTGTTCGGCGATGCGCTGCGGTTGTATCATCGGGACGGTTACGATCCCTCGCTCTATGAATCGCGCATCGAACGGCTGCACGGGCGATTGATCGATCTGATGCGCACGCCCTCCCAGGATAAGGATGTGATCCGCCTCGCCAAGCGGTTGGAAAAATACTGGGATGAACTGCTGACCTTCTTGACCCATCCCGAGGCGGCGCCCACGAACAATCAGGCGGAGCGGGAAATTCGTCCGGCGGTGATTATGCGCAAAGTGATGCAAGGGAACCAAAGCGAAAAGGGCGCGAAAACGCAGTCCATCCTGATGACGATTTTTCGCACTCTCAAACGGCGTGGCTATCATCCCGTGGCGACCGTAGTAGAAGCCCTCCAAACCGCCCTCCGCACTGGTCAGTTGCCTCCTCTTCCGCCCTCTCTTCCTTCAAAGGGCTAAAACGTTACTATTTTTCTTATTAAAGAATTGAAAGCCAATTGCCAACTATACGTCATCGAGCCGATGGTAGTTTGACGGCGCATTTTTTCATTTTTCCAATTGGCTGGGATCGAAAAAGAGCCAGACCAGCGGCTTTGCGATTTTTCGCCGCCTATTCTTCTTTTCTTCAAAATGGAGGATAATATTATTAATATTGGCGTTTTGTTCCCGCCCGTCACCGAATTCTTATCGTTTATCTTCAACGGCTATGAGCGATTGGACGACGAATGGAGAATTATCTTATGTCCGATTCCGTCAAAAAATTTAAGCGTTTTCGTATGATCGTGCCCTCATTTCCCAATGCGGGCATTTTCAGCCGTTTTACGCGAAGAATCACCTCGCTGGGCGCCGTGATCGTCGCCACTATCGTCGATAAATGCTTGCCCAATTGGACGGCGGAAATCATCGACGAGAATAATTACCGCAAAGGTCCCTGCCTGCTGGATGGTTCCGTGGATCATGCGGCTCTACAAAAAGAAGCGCCCGCCGACGCCGTTGGCTTCTATTGCGGCCTCTCCAGCACCATGCCGCGCGTCTGGCGCTTGGCGGAATTTTACAAGTCGCAGGGCATTCTCACCATCGCCGGGGGGTGTCATGTCTGTTTTGATCCTCAAGAATCCCTTGCTCGGAACATCGATGTCGTCATCGACGGCGATGGTGAAGAAGCGATTTTGGATATTTTGAAAAAATGGGATGCGGGAATGGAAGTCAAAGGCGCAGTGGAAGCCGGGCTAGTCGATTTGAACGGTTGGCCTGCTCCCGATTTCGGCCTATTGCGCTTCGCGAAGATCAATATCTACCCCATTGGCCGCATTCGCGGCTGCGCTATGAAATGCGAATTCTGCTGCGTCAAGGAGAAGCCTCGCTGGGCGCAGGCGGAACAACTCTTTCAAACCATCAATTGGTTGGTGGATACCCGGCGCGCCAAAAGTTTCTTTGTTACTGATGACCGGATTGAGGAAGATCGCGAAGGCTATATCCAATTTTTCCAGATGATCCGGGAAAAATACGGCAGCCGTTTGCGCTTTACGGTGCAAGTTCGTTTGGAAGCGGCTCGCGACGCTGAACTCATCGAAGCCATGAAAATGGCGGGCGTGCGCCACGTCTGCATCGGCTTCGAATCGCCGATTAAGGAAGAACTGCTCGTCATGCGCAAAGGTCTTTCCGTCGAATCTATGATCGAGAACGCCCGCATCTGGAGTAAGAATTTCTTCGTTCACGGCATGTTTATCTTCGGCTATCCCCTCAAGCAAGCCGCCTCGATTCCCTATAACGAAAGAATCAGGCAGTTCAAGCGCTTCATCCGTAAATGCCGAATCGACACTATCCAAATACTGCGTCCCGCGCCGTTGATCGGGACGGAACTGCGCCGCCGGTTAGAGGAAAGCGGCCAGCTCTTTCCATTGGAAACCGTAGGTTGGGAGCGCTATGATGGCAATTTCGCCTGTTTTCGGCCAACGAATATGACCTTGCGGCAACTTCAATATGGTCCCACAAAAATCATGCTCGGCTTTTATCATTGGTGGGCGCGCATCCGGCTTCCCTTTCGCACCGTCATGATGCCCTTTTCCTATCTCGTAATCGGCTGGGGATCCTGGTATCGCGGATGGTGGAACGATGTTGTCAAAGTCGGCGGCCATCGTCTCCTGAAAAAATGGAAAAGTATGGAGGAGCAATATCTGAAATCTCTGGAAATGCAGTAGGAGTATGTTGCTGCGTTTTCGAATCACGAAAACACGAAAAGGCTCGAATCCCACGAAATATTCATATCACGGATTTTTCGGTTGGTTTTGGATTCCTCTAATACCAAAGTCTTATTAAGGATGTGACTTAAAATTCTCTCGCCCTCTGGGAGAGGGTTAGGGTGAGGGGTTTTAAGTCTAACCAAATCAACCCTCACCTAACCTCTCCCCATCTTGGGAGAGGAATTTGTAAAGCGACATTATTTATGCAGATCGGTATTATATACAAATTTAAAATTCCAGAATCGTCCATAGTCCCGCTTGCTTGATAGCGAAAGATACAATATTTCCATTGCTGACGACGGGAATCGATTCCGTCGGGCGCATGGGAGCGTAGAGTTTGGCGGATTCGATTTTCTTGTTGCCGATTTTCGCCAATAATTTTTTATCGAGGATTATTTTGACATCCGCTGGAATCACGCTGTCTTTCTCTGGATCGTAATCCTGATTCAAGACATGGCAGACGATGCGGGCGTTCTTGCGGTCGGCGCGTAGGGAAATCCTGATCTTGTCCGAACCTTCTACTTTGACCTGATTTCTGAGCGCATCGGGCAATTCCTCCGCGCCTTTCCATGCTACGACTTGCGACTGGCTTCTTTTTACCGCGTCCGCTTGGGCATCGTTCAACGGTTGATTCCCCTTTATAAAATAAGAAAAGGTTCGCAGCCGCTCGCTGGATAAAGGGATCGGCAATTCCTCGTTGCCAGAGAGAACGATGGCGTAAGGAATATTCTCAGCCGACATACGTTCGGCGGCGTCGCGGATGGGCGCATAATTTTGTTTGGAATAGATCAATGCCGCATCGGCTAGCGTTTCCATGCCATCGAAAAGGTTCTTGTTTTCGCGGACAAAACGATAAAGCCAGGCGAAATCTTCCGTCTTGCCGTTCCACCAATGGGTTCCCAATTCTTTGGTATAGCACCACTGATGATGAGGCGTCATAAAGACGCTGCCGAAGGCATAAGTCTGCGCGATCCAGAGGCGAACCAATCCCGGCTTCTCGTTCGCCTTGATCCAAGCCCAATCCTGGCCCGATGCAGTGGCTGTTTGCCGCTGGTTTAAGGCTTCGACGGTTTTGAAGACGAAGATCGGCCCTAGCGGCGCCTTCATGGAAGCGGCGGAATGCCCCACCTCGCCACAGAAATAATCGATAATCGGCGCGGGAATCAATGTTCGCGGCGAATCGGCGCTGGAATTGATGCTGCGCAGCAATGGCATGCCGCGCAATTTCTCAGCATGTTGGAAAATTTCCGTGATTCTCTGCTTCATTTGTCCGTTCTGAAATCGCTGAAATTCGTTAATAAGCGGGCATTTCCAGTGTTCTTTGCGGTATTTCTCCGAATCGATCCCTTTGGATTTCAAAAATGCGCCGTAATCGAATTCCTTGATTTTATCGACTCCCTTTTCCTTCAATTGCGCCGCCGTAAGGTTTTTACGCAGCCATTCGCGGAATCCCTTCATACAATAGGGGCAAAAACAGCCGCCGTTATAATCGCTGCACGCGGAACTGCCGCTGTAATCGTCGATATGCAGGCCGTCGATCGGCGCCAGGCAGGCGCGTTCCGCCTGATCGCGAAGGTAACTTTGATAGTCGGGATTGTTGGTGCAGAACCAATAAGCGGGATGGTCTTTGTGCTTGTGATCCCAAAGCCAGGGAACTTGCAGCAACTCGCCGTCCAATCCCCGGCTGACGGCGTCCATGAACGAATCGGGTTTAAAGTCGATGAATCCCCCGAAATCGACAAGAAAATCGACGCTGCCGCAAAAGGCGGCGCTCTGTTTATGGGCTTCCTCCACGCGGCGTTTGAATGCCTCGAGGGCAGCGGCTTCCCGCGAAGAAGCGCGGCCACCCCATCCCGAAACAGTTCCCTTGTATGCGTCGTATAGCGTGGGATCGCCGGGAGAGTACATAAAGACGACATCGCTGGCTCCTATCTGGGGCCGCAGGATTGGAGGCTCGCTCGAAATCGCCAGAGTGGAAACAAGGAGGAAAAGCGTCGAAAGAAATAAAAAGGCGATTCTCAATTTGGCTTTTCTACAGGATAGATACATAATAAAGTAGTAACTCCTTTAAGGAAATAATTCATATAAGAACATTTCTGATGCCAAGGCTAGGTTGAAAACATCGGAAGCAATTCAAAAAAAATACTATAAGATCTTTACAATGTAAAAAGAAGATACATTATAAAGAATATTGATAGGTAAATTGTAATTAATTTTTGAAAATTGCTTGACATTAAACGATCTTAAATTATCATATCACTTGAATTGTTTCGGTTTAATCGTGATTTCGGTCGAATCGGTTGGGATGAGCGTTTTTCTTTGAGTATTGTCATCGCTTCGTCAGGGATGTGCGCAACTACGCGGATGCGATAGATGGATTTCCCCAAGGAAAATCGCTTCTGGAATATGGGAGTCATCGTGAATCGTCGTCCATTCAACTCGAAACGCAGTCTCGCGCATCTTTCCCTTGTAGGAAAAGGCATTCTTTTTGGGCTTCATTCGGACATTCCTAATTGAGGCTTTTCCTTTTTCTATCTTTTTTTTATTAAAAAAAACCATTTTATAAAAAAGGAGCGAATCATGTCGGGAAAATATCCGTCCACAATTTTCTTGTACGCCGCCGTTATTTTCATTTCTATGGGAACCGTTGTTTACGCCGAAAGCGAACCGAACGACGATATCGCCAACGCCAATTATATCGAGTTGAACTCAACGGTTGACGGCGATCTCGCTTCCGATTCGCCTTCTGACGCTATCGACTGCTACACGTTCACGCTGGAGAGTGACGGCTTTTTGCAAGTGGGAGTTGTCCCTACGGCGGAATTGAACGTCGAGTTTATCTTAAAAGACAGCGACGGAGTTCTGGATATCGGCCGCAGCAATAGCAAGGACAAAGGCGGCGTCGAGGGCGTCGTTTATCCCAATCTGCGGGCGGGAGTCTATTACGCCGTCGTCAAAATTCCCGACAACGCCAGCGGCGTAATGAAGGGAACCTATAGCATTTCCGTCAATTTCGCTCCCGTGGAAGAAATCGACGTCGAATTGAACGATATTCCCGCTCAAGCTGTTATGCCGGTAAATGGCGAAACGAAAGGGCATATCGGCTATTACGGTTCGAAATATACGGACAATAAGGATTTTTACGATATTACGTTGCCCAACGACGGGCAATTGGAATTGACGCTCTACCCGGACGGGACGTGCAACTTAGCGCTGGGGCTTTATGACAGCGCCATCTTCAACAATATCGGTTGGGTAGATCAGAAGGGAAAAGGCGAATCGGAAAAGATCGTTTATCCCAACCTGTTGGCGGGAACCTATCGCGTACTCGTCAATCGTTCGGAAGGCTACGGTTCCTATAACTTAACCAGCCTCTATACGGAAAGCCCCTATCCGTCCGGCAACGAGCCGAACGAAACCGTCTATGAGACCGCCGAAATCGCTCTAGAGGAAAACGCTGATGCGCCGGGGACGATGGATGGCTCTATGCAAGGCCGGTTGGGTTATTACGGCAATCAATACCGCGACGACAACGATTATTTTAGAGTCGTCACCAGCGCTTATGGAAAACTTTCTTTCGGTTTTACGATGGAAGAAGGGAACAATCTCCAGGCGGGATTTCAAGTATGGGACGAATACTTGCGTTATCTCAGCGCGCGGGATGGTAGTCTTACTCTGGAGAATCGTCCCGCGGGAACTTATTACGTAAGAATGTATCGCAATAATGGGTATGGCGCGTATACGATGACATGCAATTTCGTATCCCAGGAAGAGCCTGCGCCCTTTACGGAACCCACGGTGGACTTGCCGATTAATGGTGAAGTCAACGATGTTATTATTTCGGCTCAAACTACGAGTCAATGGTTTACGGTGTATGTTCCCGAAGATGGAAACTTGATCGTAAAGCAACAATTCGCCGCCTCGGCTTACGTCTACTTGCGGTTGTATTCGGAAAACGCCGCGTCGAAAATGGCGGAGACTTATTCCTATTGGACAGCAGACGAAAGAAGCATTCAGATTCCCAATATCCGAATGGGAACTTATCTCGTCAACGTCAGCCGGGCGGACGGCTCCAGTTTGGGAACCGTGTCCACTATCTTTACGCCCGTAACCAAACTCGACGAGGAACCGAACGATTCCTACACGTCTCTGGGGACTAAGGAATATAACCAATCCTACGTAGGACATATCGGCTTTTACGGCAATGGTTGGCAGGATAATCTCGATCTTTACGAAATATACATTCCCGAGGATGGCTCGCTTACCGTTACCGCCAAAGGAGAACCTACGCTCTATTTCTATCTGCGCGTTTATAGCGCCGAGGGCAACGCTTATGGAAAGATAGGCGAGACTTACGGCTATTGGAACGCAGATCCTCACGCCATCGGCAAACCCAATATTCTGGCGGGTAAATATCTCGTCGAAATCAGCCGCGCCGACGGCTACGGTTCTTACGATTTGGATATCCAATTTACGCCCAACCGCAACCTCGACGCCGAAACCAACGGCAACGATTGGACGCAGCCCCAGTATATCGATTTGGGAGCAGGTTATGTGGGGCATTTAGGATTCGACCGCAACTTCTTCCTGGATTCTTCGGATTATTACGTCGTCGAATTGCCGGAAGACGGTTCCTTTTGGGCGACGTTCCAAACGGACGCTACAGGATATTTCTATTGGCGCATGTATTACGCCGACTTCGAAACTAAAGTCTCGGAGACGTATTCCTACTGGACGACGGAACGAAGGAGCATCGGCAGCGATCAATTACGGGCGGGAAAATACTATATCGCTGTGGATAGGGCGGACGGCTATGGAACCTATCAGTTCTATACAACCTACACGAAACAAGAATTCGCTGACGAGGAAGCCAATATCCTGCAGAGTCAGGCGCAACTTATGTACGTAGACCAACAGGTTCAAGGCGCATTGGGTTACACCGATCGCTATTACCGCGATACGGTCGATTGGTATAAGGTCGATGTTACCGTCAAAGGCGATTATAAACTTTCCTTCCAAACCGTTAATTGGGCGTATTTCCATGTGGGATTGTGGTCCCCTAACCAGGTTGCGAATTATTCGAGCGATTACCGGTATTGGACATCGGATTTGTTTACGCGCAATTTAACGCTTGATGTTGGAACTTATTATATTGCGTGCTGGCGCGCGGATGGATTTGGGCCTTATAACTTGCGGCTTGGCGATGTGAACGGCGCGCCCGCCGGTTCGCTCTCCGGCATAGTGTCAACGGCGAATAAATTCCCGCTGGGAGAGGTTTCCGTAAAAATCCTCAATCGCGAAACGAAAACCGACATCCTCGGCAATTATTCCTTTGCCGATCTGCCCCCAGGCTATCATACGGCAACCTTTAGTTCCGGCGCCAAATATTATCCTGAAACCCGTGATGTCTTCATTGAAGCTGGGAAAGCCTTGACGTTGGATATCACGATGCTGGACGCCAACAAGACGGCGCCTCTTGACGTGGAAAAATTCTATGGCGTCGCCAGCAATGAATACATCCATTTCTTCTGGTCGCCAAGCGCCAGTCCCGACGTGGCCGACGGCGGCGGGTATAAACTCTATATTAACGACAATCCCGCCCTCGATCTTAAGAATGTTTTGGATTACCGCTCCTTTGGATTCTTGAACGATGTTCAATATACCTGCCGCTTGACCGTCTACGATAAATACGGCAACGAAAGCGCAGGCTATACGATTATCCTAACTCCTGGCGGCCAAGTGATCGTGCCGACGCCAACGCCGACCCTTCCCCCGGGAGAACGTACCCCCACGCCTACAGCGACGATGAAGCCGGGACAAACGCCTTATCCCGTTCAAACGCCCTATCCAACCTATACGCCTTATCCCACCTTTACTCCGCAGCCGACTTGCCCGATCGTTATTGAGCCGACTCCGGGACCGGTTGAGTCGATTAAACCTGACATGATTTATGAGTTCGACATGAAGACCTTGCAAGAAGACGGCTGGATGGAGCAGCCGGGCGGATTTATTCCGGGCACGTCCGCCGGGTTCATTCTTCCCCTCGCCTTCGCCGACGGCCTTATTCCATCTTCCGCCGATGGCAAGGGTCTTGCCGTTACTGTGCGCCCGAAGGATGTGGCGATGCTCTTTGCTTTGGCGCCGGTCGAAACGGGCGGATATCCGGTTCTTATGCGCATGAACGTTACGGCGGATATGCCGAACGCGGCGGTTTGGCTCATCGGCCTTAAAGGCGCCCTCGTTTCGGGGCAAGATGTAGACGGCTCCATCGCTTACGTCAATCCGCAAAGTTCGGCGGGCTTCACGGGCTTGGAAAAAAGGCTGACGATGATTTATGAACCTGGAACCAGCAGCTTTATTACGCCCATGATTCAGGTCGCTGGATTGGGAGACGATCATGCGACGGTTTATATCGACCGGGTGGAGATTTACATACTGAAGCCGGATATGGCTTATCCCGGATATCTATTCGGCAATAATCCCGAATAATCCCGCCAGTGACTTTTTTCAGGGGCGAGACGAGCGGCAGCTCGCTTCGCCCCTGTTTCTTTTTCAACTTTGCCGCAAAGAGTATATTCCTATATCAAAATGAATTATTATCTCATGTTGTGTACCAGGGAGCGCGGGCGTCCCGCCCGCACTGCAACTAGTTTTGCAGGGTGGACTCAAAGCGAATCGTTGCCCGCTTTTCTCGACTAGAGATTTAATAAGGATAGAAATCTATGCAGCGCAACGAACTGATTCTCGCCGCTGCGCTTGGCGTTCTGGTTCTTTCAGGCGCGGTTTTCCAATTTTATCTTGGCGCGGGCAAGACGGCGGAAATCGTCGTTACTCATTCGCAGCGTATACCGTTCGAGAACGCCGCGATCATACCCAAATCTGCCGCTGCGCCAACGCCGGCGCCGCTTGCGATCGCTGGAGATGATGCCCGCCTTTTCCACTTTTTGAATTCAGCGGATTTGAAACAATTTATGGCCGTTTCCGGCATTGGCGAAAAACTGGCCGGGCAAATAGTCGCCCAACGCAACGAAATCGGCCGTTTTTCCAGCATCGATCAAATCCTGGCCGTTGAGGGCGTCGGCGATGCGAAATTGGAAGCGATGCGGCGGCATGTCCTTCGGGCCGGTTCGGCGGCGCCAACGCCAATTATTACGCCCTCTTTTGTTCTCCCGCCGGTTTATGGGCGTCCAATTTTCGCTCCCGCCCCGGCGCTGCAAACTCCCGTTTCCAGCCGGGAGCCAAGACGCCCTCTCTCATTGAACCAGGCGTCGATAGCCGATCTGGCGGCGGTTTCCGGCATTGGAGAATCGTTAGCCCAATCGATCGTAAATGCCCGCCAAACGGCGAAAGGATTCAAATCGTGGAAAGATGTAGACGCCATCCCCGGCATAGGCGAACAGCGTCTGAAACTTCTCCAACAATATTTTTATTTGCCGAACGATCGAAAATAATATGACCTGGGAGCGCGGGCGTCCCGCCCGCCAAAGCGATTAATTATGCGGGTGAGACGCCCGCGCTCCAAAAAAGGACGCAGCGAATTGTGAATCCTCATCAAATAACGCAGAAGCTCATTAACGATGTGATACTCTTGGCTTTCGCGCCGCCCGTAACTCACGTTTACTGCCCTTTGGAATATGCAGAACGATCCTATCGGCGATATTTGGAAAAATATGGCCAAGGACGGCGGGAAATTCTTCTCGTTGGCATGAATCCCGGCCCGTGGGGCATGACGCAAACAGGCATTCCCTTCGGCGACGTCGTAATGGTTCGCGATTGGCTGGGCATTCGGGAATCGGTGGAGCATCCCGCCGTCGAACATCCAAAGCGTCCCATCCTGGGTTTCGATTGTCCTCGCCGCGAGGTCAGCGGCGCGCGGTTATGGAGTTGGGCGAAAGACGCCTTCGAGACGCCGGAGTGCTTTTTTACGCGTTTTTTCGTCTATAACTATTGCCCCTTATGTTTCCTGGAAGAAAGCGGACGCAACCGAACCCCGGACAAACTCCCCGCCTCCGAACGCGAGCCTTTATATGCGGTTTGCGATGAGGCTTTGCGCCGGACCGTCGAGTTTTTTCAACCGCGTCTAATTATCGGAGTCGGCGCCTTCGCCGAAAAACGGGCGCAGGAAGCCCTAGGCGCCGCCGCTCCCGCCATTGGTAAAATCCCTCATCCCAGCCCAGCCAATCCCTCCGCCAACCGGGGATGGGCGCAGGCTGTCGCCGCCGTTTTGAAGGCGTATGGACTTTGACTGCATCTGCTGATATGTTGTGATCATTTCCTATCCCAAAGGGCAAGGGTATGGAAATGCGTAACTTGATTTATTAAGTGGAACTGTAAGTAGAGACGATCCGGCAAAAAGTATTGATGATGCAATTGGGTAACTACCTATTGGGTGCAGGCATCTTGCCTGCTGTATATCTTATGCAGGCTAGAAGCCCGCACCACAAAAATTGTTTTTTTTGCCGTTCCGTCAGTAGAGAATTAGCGTAAAAAACGCGGGTGTTTTAACCAGTTTTGGGATTCGTAGGCAATAAGAAGCGCATTGCGCTGCTATTGCCAAAGGAAACGCGCTATGTATTTTCCTACCGCTGGAATCGAAGCTCCGCTTTGGACGCCCCCTCTCGTCGCCTTCGTCATCTCTTTTTTTACTTCAATGGGCGGCGTTTCGGGCGCTTTTCTTCTCTTGCCTTTTCAGGTGTCGTTTCTCGGTTACGCGAATCCATCGGTCAGCGCTACGAATCAATTATTCAATATCGTAGCCATTCCCAGCGGGGTATACCGTTATTATAAAGAAGGCCGCATGGTATGGCCTCTGACCTGGATGGTAATCGCCGGTTCCTTGCCCGGCGTTTTTATCGGCGCATTTGTCCGCGTAACGTATCTCCCCAATCCTAAGAACTTCAAAGTATTCGCCGCCGGGGTGTTGCTATATATCGGTCTGAGAATGGTTAAGGATTTATTAAAGAAAAAAGCCGAAGGTATGGATAAGGCCGTCAGCGAGAAACGATTCCAGGAACTTATGGCCAGCTATCGCAAGCAAGCCGATGCTCTCAACGGCGAACGGGAATTCTTGCCTGCTATCCAAATAAACCATTTTAACCTAAGAAGGCTGGGATACTCTTTTTACGGCGAACCGTTCGATGTTCCATTTTGGGGAATTTTCGCTTTGAGTTTCGTTGTCGGCATTGTAGGAGGCATTTACGGAATTGGAGGCGGGGCGATTATGGCGCCTTTTTTTGTAACTTTCTTTGCGCTGCCGGTCTATACCGTGGCTGGGGCCGCGCTTATGGGAACTTTTATCACTTCGATAGCCGGCGTTGCTTTCTACCAAGCCATAGCGCCGCTATATCCAAACATGTCGGTGGCGCCGGATTGGATTTTAGGCGTTTTATTCGGACTCGGTGGAATGGGGGGCATGTATTTGGGGGCGCGATGTCAAAAATTCGTACCAGCCCGCGCGATTAAGTGGATGCTCTGCGGCGTGCTGCTTTATACGGCAGTAAAATACATCGCCGACTATTTCGCCGGGTGATGTCAACCAGAGGATCGGCATGAAGCGGAAGGCAATCCCCCTAAAAACCAGCGGTTAACAATATTTCAGCGGCTATTCGGGTAAGAGTTTTTAAAATCTCATTGTTTTTTTCATTTTATAGTTTACAATATGGGAAATTATTACTAACGTTAGTTAGTGGAGTTGTGCGTATTGCCTTATCCACGGCAAGTTAGATGTTGAGCCGATTTCGATATACCAGCGTTAAGGAGAGAACTATCCTTGAAAACCTTCGGTGAATTGCTACGCGATTTTCGTCAGCGCCGAAAGTTGACGCAACAGGATTTAGCGGATCGTTTGGGGCTTTCTTCTCCTTATATTGCGCAAATGGAAAGCGGATTCAAGCCCCCGCCTCCCAATGTCCTGGTCGACAAGATGCTCGGCATTTTGCAACTCTCTTTCGAAGAGAAGCGCCGTTTTCAGGAGTTCGCTGAAAGGGAGCGCGAAGTTCAAAGTTTAACCAAAGCTACGCGCAAAATCGGTTATGTCTTGGCGGGGAACAAGGTATGCGTTCCTCAAAAAATCGTATCTTACCGCACCCAACAAGAAATCGACGATTTAGTGGATACGATCCCCCATACAGTGGTTTTTTCGATCGACGTTTCCGGAAAAGTTGGGCCGTACCGGGGAAGCGGCGCCGCCGATGTTTTAAAAAACCATGACGATCTGCGGTCTTGGGCTTTAACGGAAATGGGCGATCAGCCCCATCATTGGCTGGCTTTTTTAGGGATGATGTACGATATACTCCTCCTCACGCCGGACGAGCGGCTGCTTTGCCGCCAGCCTTCGGGACGGCGCAAAGAGATCGCCAACTTATCCAACGATATCGGGAAATTTTTTAGCGGTTTTCGCGCAGTCATTGAAGAATCGCGGCAACAAGCGGAGGAACAGAAACTTCCCAATGTCATTGCTCCCCATGATGCTTGGCAAAACATCGACGAAATGCTGGGTTTGCCCGGCGAGGCTAACGTCGAAATGGTATCCGGGTCAAGCCGGGAAGATGGCGCCATTCTCAATATTCCTATCATTGGAGAAATTCCCCCCGGGTCGGACGAATTCGAAGAGCGCCATGACCTTGGCCTGATCGGGCTTCCCCGCGATTGGTTCGATGGAAACAAGCGATACGAAGCCTGTTTCGTGCAGACGGACGCCTATGTCTCGCTGGGAGTTTGGCCGGGTTGCAAAGCGATTTATGAACTGAATGCTCCCGTGGAAAACGAAGATTTGGCCGTGGTGCAGTTGGGAGACCGGCGTTGTCTGCGTAAATATTTCGATATGGGAGAACAAATCTTTCTCCAAGGCGGACCACTTGCCCGTCCTATTCACGTTTCGAAGACGGAAACATCCGTCCAAGTCGTTGGAGTGGTGCGGGAATTGGTTTCGCGCTTTAAAGAACTGCGGTCGTAACCGGATAAGTGGGGAGTCATATATGAATACCGAACTGAGCGCTTTGGATCAATGGCTGATCGATTACGGATTTCTGATTATCGTATTGCTGTTCCTGATGCTTGTCGTCATCGTTGTCGGTGGTTATTGGCTCATCCGCTTAAAACTACGCATGATGAGGGAGGCCAAATCCGCTACTGTCTGGTTGGAAAAGAGCGGATCGTTGTTGGATTTGGTAGAACAAACCCGCAAAGAGAATCCACGGCAGACGTTGAACGTCGTTTTGGGCCAAGGCGATTTTTCAGTGGAAAAAGAGATGGTTATCACATCTCCCACACGCTTTTTGGGTTCGGGAGTACAAGAGACGCGCATCGTCGCCGAGGGCAGGCATCCCGCCATCAAAATCAAAGACGCCAAGGATTGCGCCATTTCCAACGTGCGCGTCGAGGGAGGCATCCATTGTTCCAATGGGGAACTGCTGGTGGAGAATTGCCATATCGTCGCGCAACAGGACGGCATCTGCATCGAAGCGCATAACGGATCGATCATCACGTTCAGCGGCATGATCCGCGGCGAAGGCGGCATCGCCGTACGCGCCATGGGCGAATCGAAGGTGATTTTAAAGCCGCCGTATACCGTATCTGGCGAGGATTACGTCGTCCTTGATCCTAAAAGCAGCATCACCACAATGAAAAAAAGCAATGATGAATGATGAATGATGAATGATGAATGATGAATGATGAAAAAAATGCAAGACGGGTAGCGTTTTGGCCGGGTGGCAAAGGCATGGCGAAGCCTGCCTTTGATTTTTTCGTGTTATCCATGTTTCAATTTTATCCCCTCTTGCGCTATTCTAACCGTCCCGATTCAATCAACTAATTCCATTCCGCTCGCCTAGCGCCGTTTTCTTGGATATAATCTTTTTTTCAATTTTTATGAATCTGGATGAAGCATATTCAAAATGCTTTTATCCTGGTTATCCTTTAATCCTGACCATCCTGATTCTGACAAACTACTTTAAGCAAGGCAATTTATAATGAAAAAAGCGA
>JBFMBP010000160.1 GCA_040755155.1 Candidatus Omnitrophota bacterium
ATCCACTAACCGGCGCGGCGTTTCTTCCATCGCCGCCAAACGCTCGCGGACATGTTCAACCATTTTCTCCGCGACGGCGGGATTCGGTTGAAAAAACGTTTCTGGCATAATATGGAAAATACGGCCTGCGATTCGCTCCCGGCAATAGGGCGCTCCCGCTAGATGGATGGGGACGCCGCTGGACAAATCGTTTTGGGGATTATCATTGATGAGTTGATACACGCTGGCGAGTTCCAAACCTTCCCATACGGATGGCGGCAGCTCCATCGGATCAGTAACAAAGGACGCCATAACGTCCAGCGTAAAAATTCCGCAACGGATGACGAGATAGCGCAATCCGGGGACGCCTTTTTTTTGATCTCGGAACGGCAATCCCGCTTCTTGAACCCGCCGGTTGATTTCCATAGCGGCCGCCATCGCGCGGGGGGGAAGCAGACGGCATTCCTCCAGATTGACGACGGAGCGCCATTTTCCTTTTTCCCGCAGGCCGAAGCGTCCGTCGTAGTTCCAAACGAAATCCATGCGGTTGCGGTAATGAAAGGGGGGCGAGGGAACGATGGGGATCGCGGTCGGTTCCAATTCACATCCCATCTCGCTCCAGAGCCGTGCGGCGTAATCCTGCTTCAGGCGCAGCTGATGGACGTATTCGATGTGCTGCCAAGCGCAGCCGCCGCAGCGCCCGAAGTGGTGGCAGTCCGGTTCGACGCGATAGGGCGAGGCTTCCAGCAACCGCGTCAATTCGCCCTGGCGGCGGCGAAGTTTTTTCGTCTCGACGGTTTCGCCGGGGATGACGTATGGAATGGCGACGGTTCCGCCTGCGTCCGTTGCGCCTCTCCCAAAGCCCTTTTCGTCGAGCCGGTCGATGCGGGCGATTCGCAAAGATATAGTTGGTTCGTTCATCGTTTTGGGTTGCGGGACTTGGCGCTATGGTTCCTATTCCTATGCGATTATAATCCCTCATGCCGCCAAAGGATGGAGGAATGATTTCCCGATGGATAGGAAACCGTTGGATTGCGCCGATTCAGTGGGATCGCGCGACGGGATGTTGATATTTCCACGCTGGGCCGCCAGCGTCTCCATTTTACTACTTACGGCGCTAACCATTGTACTTCTGACGCAGACGCTCCACAAAGCGAACAGACCCCAAGGCAACGATTTTACGAATTATCTCATCGCGGCCAACCACATTTATCAGGGCGAAGATCCTTACGAGATAGGATCGGATCGCCCGTTCTTCGTTTGCCCCTACCCGATGTTTTTACCCTTCGTCATGATGCCTTTTCTTTTTCTTCCCTTGCCCTATAGCTGCGCCATGTGGTTTGCGGCGAATCTATTCGCCTTTTTTTTTACGTTGCGCCTTCTCTCAAAGATGCAATTCCCAGATTTGGATAATTCGCGCTTACTGACGCTGACGGCGGCGATTACGATGATCTTATTCCATATCGTTCAAAACGCGCTGCTCAACGGCCAGGTGAATTTTTGGGTTTTGCTGCTTTGCGTCCTATTCCTGCGTTATTATTTAGCCGGAAAGGACGCCGCCGCCGGATTTTTTCTGGGCGCGGCGGCCGCCATCAAGTTATTTCCGCTGTTGTTTCTCGCTCTTCCCTTCATCCGCCGGAGGCGAGGCGCGGCGGTTTACGGCGCAGGCTTTTTTCTTCTCTTCTGCCTTTCGCCCATTCTAATGTTGGACGGGCGCCTCTTCACGGCGTATGCAAGTTATGCGTCGGATTTCCTGCTATCGCCGGCGTCGAGCGGCGCGTCGAGTCCGTTTTTATTCTCCTATTCGCTGCCGTATCTTCTTTCCCGCGTCCCCTTTGGCGGCGCCGCCGCTTATATGATCGCATGGCTTCTCGCCGCATTTTTATTAGTGTCCACTTTACGGAGCGCCTCGCAAAAAAAAGAAGCGGATTTTGCTTTGTTTTCCAATTTTTTTCTTCTATTTTTATTCGTCGATCCGCTGCCGGAGGCGCATCATTTAGTATTTCTTCTCCCTGCGCTTTTTATGGCCGCGGAGAAAATCGTATTCGAATCTCCCCGCCGCCGAAGCGAAATCGTCTTATTGATCTTCGTCTTTTTGGCGTATCTCGCTGGCGCCGCCTTCCGTTCGGGCATCGTTCTTTTTGGCGCTCTCCTGGCTTTGTTTATTCTGACGGCGAGGATCTTTCTACTCGATGGAGAGAAGATAAAATCGGCTTAGCCCTGGCGCGGCGAAAACGGCGATGTTCGAAACTTACCTGACAGAATTCAAGAGAGAGTGGTCGTTAATATGGCCGCCGGATGCTCCAATCTGGGAACGGCGGCTGTTGACGACTCTCTTTCTGTCATTGGCCGTTGTCTTTTTTCTGGTTCCCGCCGGAAGATTCTATTTTTCCTTTTTATTCGTAAAAATATCGACCGGCTACAACGCTTACAAACTCTTTCCTTTCCCCTTGGCCGTATGGCTGATTTGGCGATGGAAGCGCCCGAGGAGATGGCGGATTCACCTCCCCATCGTTTTTCCCGCCCTTCTATTTTTTCTTCTCTCCATTTTGGCTGCGGCGGGATCGCCGGACGCTTACCAGGCGATATCGGAATCGTTGGAAATCGCTTTTTATATTATTTTTTCCATCATGTTGCTCGACCTCCCTTGGAGTCATCGCGCCGTGAAATGGGCGGCGGGAGGATTCGTTCTCGGCCATTTTTATTTGGGATTGACCGCCCTCTATCAACTCCTCTTCTCGGGTACGCCCCGCATCAACGCCACCTTCGATCATCCCAACGCCCTAGCCGCCTACGCTCCCTTATCGCTTTCCTTGCTTCTTTGGATATTTGACCGATCTCAAACGTCCAAGCAAAGAACCGGCGTTCTGGCCGCCATCGGCTGCGTACTCTTCGGCGCGCTGTTTTCCTTCTCCCGATCCGCTTATGTCGGATTGCTGATTTTTGGATTTGTTTTTTATTACGCCTATCCCTCGGCGGCGCCGAAAATCCCACGGCGCGCCTGGGCGATATTTTTCGCCGCCGCGATCCTCGTCGCCGCTTCCGCCATGACGCGGTTTTCTTCGACGATCGACGAATTGACCATGAAAGAAAAAATATCGCGTCTGACGATATGGCCGTTCGTCATGGATTTGTGTATGCCTTCCTCGCCATTTTTTGGAATCGGCTTAGGTCCGGTGCAAAGGGAAGCCGCCCTGAGCATCATGGCCTCCGCTCCGATGGAACTCCCCATCGCCACGGCGCGCCACCCGCATAGCCTTTATCTGGATTTATTGATTTCCATGGGAATTCCCGGCTTGCTGAGTTTCTTATGGCTTGCGTATGAAGCCTTTCGTCAAACCGCTTGGGATCGAACGATCGCCGCCGCCGCTCTTCGAGCCGGTTTAGCCGGTTTTCTGGTTCAGGAAATTTTCGATCCGCAATTGTTGAATGGAAACATTCCCGTAGCGCTTTTCGTCCTGTTCGCTTTGGGGAGCTATTCCGCCATCCAGCGCCAAACGAATATCGAGAATGAATAAGCCATCGCCCAAAACCATAATGAACGCCGTTCTGTTCCTGCTCGCCCTCTGGCCCGCTTCGCAGCATTGGCCGTGGACGAAGGCGTTGATTTCGCTTTGGTGCTTATCATTTGCGCTGGCGGTCTTCGCCAGGCCTGGCGTTCTTGGCGAATTGTCAACTATCCTCCAATACCTCACTAGCGCTTTTATTTTATGGATGTTAGGAGTAACGATCCTCCCCCGGCTTCCTTTTTTGGGAATCGCGGCGATATGGGGCGCTATCGGCGCGTACGTTTTTCTCTCTTATCGCGGCAGGAATGCCTTTCCTCGCACGCCGTATTCGCAAACGGGCTGGCCGGAGAAGCGCGTTTTGGCTTTGACGATTCTCCTCTTCGTCTTTCCCTGGATGGCGATTCATTTTCTCTTGAATGTTCTTAGCGGCGCCGCTTTCGAATGGGCTTGGTGGACATCGGCGTCGTGGTCCGCCATCGCATTGATCCTTTTTTATCCCCGCGAACGGATGCGTGAAATCGGCCATTGGGACCGCCGCGTTCAGCTGTTCCTGGCGCCCGCGCTCATTCTCGCGATCGGCGCCATTCACTATCGCCAATACCGCCAAATAGAAACGCAATTGGCGGCGAATGCTGCGCCCGCGCCCATAGCGGAAGCCGCTTTTTCAATGGGATATAACCATCTTGGCGTCGAAGCCGTCATCCGCGAAGCTAGCCGTTTAAGAAAAGAATCGAATTGGGCTGAAACTGTCCATTATTTGAGAAGCCAATGGAGGCATGAAAATCTCAACGTCTTCGCCCGCGCCTTTCGCTCTGCGAAGGATATCGGCGGCGATCTTTTTCTCTTCGCTTCCTGTTTTGGCTGTACCTTGAATCTTCAACCCAACGAAGCCGCAATCGATCTAAAAGTATCGTTGGAACGGGAAGAGTTTTGGATCATCTCGTCGCAAGGCCGCATTCTACTGCTTACGCGGAAAGGCGCGCGCTGCGTCTGGCGCAGCAAAGACGAATTGTCGAAATTAGCGTTGTCGAAAAAAGGAAACCTCGCAGCGGCGCTCTCCCGTGAACGCCGCGTTTACATTTTGCGGGATTACGCTTATCAAACCGCCATTCCTCTTCCTGAAGATCGCATTTGGAAAGACATTGCCTTCAGCGAAAACGGCGAAGTCCTTTGGGCGATGGATGGAAGCGGCGCCATCGAGGAATATCGTCTCGATGCGGCCAGCCGTGAATGGCGATGCGAGAGAAACCGCGCCGCTGCTTTATGGCGGGAGCCGGACGTCGCCAAGTCGTTCTTGCCTTGGGAAAAAGGAGACGGATTTTTCCTGCTCGATAAAGCAGGCGGCGTTCATTGGCGGCAAGAGAAAACGCCCGTCTTGGACGACGCTATTCAGGCGCAGTTGATTCGTTATTACAATCCCGGCGATCTGTCGGCGATGGCGTTATCCTATTGGCGCGGCGAGAATTATTTAATGCTATTGGACGCTTACGGCGAGATCGATTTCATATCTTTGAATTTTCTTCCGGCCTTGACGGGCGCCGCCGTAGAGTCGCCGTCCGCTGAAGTTGCTATCCCGCCAATCGCTCCTCCATTGTATTACGACAGACAAAGGCCAGTCGGCTTTTATCAAACCCTGGCCGCGGCGGCGGTACCGTTGCCGGAAATCAATACCATCATGATGATGAGACGGGACGGCGTTTTGCAGGCCATTGCCATGCCCCAGCGAGTACGGATTGAAGTTAAGGATAAATCCGGCGTGATATCGATTGGCGAGGGAGGGAAGATTGAAGCGGCGTCGCGGCCATGAT
>JBFMBP010000161.1 GCA_040755155.1 Candidatus Omnitrophota bacterium
ATGAGATCGCCTCCGAAAGGGATATCTAGTCATATAACTAGATAATAGGATACAAGAAAAGGAGTGAAAAATCAAGCGAAAATTTCACTCCCTGTTATTTCTATCTAGTAAACAGCCAAACTCCAGAAAGAGCCAAGATGGCTCTTCTACATTCATATAAATTATTTTTCCAAAACCGTTTCTCGGGCTCCGCTTTTCGTCTCTTCCGGCGCTGACTCCTCGACGGGCGTCTTGCCCATTGCCCGGAACGCATTGATAGGGCCGGAAAGTATAAAGGAGGCCGAGAGAAAGAAGATTACGGTTTTAAAGATCAAAACCGTCACGCACAGAACCAACACCATGATAACATTGTGCTGAAAAATGTTTCTTCTCTCGATATGCCATGAAGAGAGATCGGGATAGGAGACCGTGCTGACCATCAGGCAAGCGAGACTGATCATGACGATATGCATTCCCGTGCGGAAGTACGCATTATCCATCGCGATGCCGTATTCGATGCAAACTAAAACCGTCGCCGCCAGAAAACAGGCGGGTACGGGGCAAGGCAGACCGGTAAAATGGTCTCGCTTCTGTCCAATGTTGGCGTGGACGTTGTATCGCGCCAGCCGTAGCGCCGTGAACAGCGTATAAATTAGCACCAGCGACAATCCCAGCCGGTCGGATTGCTGGTATAAAATCGTGTGCAGAAGCACGGGCGGGGCAACGCCGAAGGAGATGACGTCGGCCAGCGAATCCAACTGTACGCCGAAGGGAGACGCGGAGCCGAACAAGCGCGCCACCTTGCCATCGATCAAATCGAAAAAAGCGGCCAACAAAATAAAAAACGCCGCCACTTCAAAACGCTTGTCAATGCCCAAAATAATGGAACTGACGCCGCAAGCCACGTTGAAACTCGTCAATACATTGGGCAAGAGGTGAACGACTTTTATGTTTTTCCGTTTGGGACGCAGGTTGCGGATGCGGAAACGACGGGGTTTCTTCAACCGGGGCAGACCGGGAACCGGCGCCGCGGATGAACGATCCGTCTTGGCCGTTGCGAATTTGGGAGGCAACGATTCGCTCCTTCCCAGGTTTTAATTAAAATATGATTAGAATTTCATTAAAAAATATTTTATCATGAAAAACCGTTTTCATCCACCTCTTTCCCTCCGCCGCAGCATCAATTCAAAACGCGGCGCAAAACGCCGGAACGGTCGATCCACGAAGCCTTGACCACTTCGAAAAAGGCAGGCGTTATTTTCCAACGCGGATCGCCCTCCGGAAGATCGTTAGGCAGGTCCTTAACGTAATCGGTGAAAAGGCTGGAGAAGAAGCCGAAGGCGTACCTGGGCGTACCCATCATCGTCAGCGCGTCGCGCAGATGATGGAAATCGAATTCCTCGGCGAAAAGTTCGGACAATTGATGCTTGGCGCCGCTGGATTTCTGGCAAGAGAGCAGGCGTTGATTGGCGATTTCGTAAAGTTCTTGCCCGCTCCACTTCAACTCGGAAATCAGGTTGGATTTATCCAGCCGCATCCGCTTCAACTGCTCCGGCGAGGCGTTGCGGTGGATTTCGTCCAGTTCGATGGGCAGGAATAATTTCAAGCCCAGTTTGGGATATTGCAGAAATTTGATGTCCAGCAGTTTTTCGATGAACGGGCGCATCAAATCCACGCGGGAACTGAGCAAAGACGGTTCGTCGATGCGGTCGAGCATGACATATAGACCCTGGTAGCCGTAAACATCCAATACTCCCATGAACTGATCGAGCAAATGGTAGCGGCTGGCGGCGTCCGAACCGCGCGGCAGAACAAATTCCCGGCGCTCTTTGGGGGAGAGTCCCCTAAGAATGTTGGCCAGGTTGATCGTATCGTGCGGCAGAATTTTTACGCTGCGTCCGGCGCGCATAGCTTGGGCGCGCACCGAAGTTTTCACCAAGAAATAGACGCCCCAAACGGCGGCGATCACAGCGGCGCCGAGAAGGTAGGAGAGTTGCGCCATCTTCGCCGATTCGAAGGGGAACTTGGGGCAGAAGGGAAACAACGCAATGGCGGCGCCAAGGATCGAGCCGAAACAATTGATGACTCCGCGCCGGAAAGAGCGCAGCGAATGGAAGCCGTAAAGCTTTTTCAAGCGATGCAAAGCCTCTACGCCCGTGCGCTTTTCCGAATAATAATAAAGAGCCGTCATGAGCAGCAGGGAGAGTTTCTGCTTGTGGGCCAGTTTGGCCGGTTTGCCGCTGGAAGCAAGAATTTCGTCCACGAGTTTCGTGACGCCGATGGACAACATGCCGTCGATATGATCCGAAATTTTCCATCGGCTTACCGCTTCCCCCGCCGATTTGGCGTCGTCGCCGCGGACGCCCGCCGCGCGGCGGAAATTTTCGATATAAGGATTGAAATCGATATATTCGATATTGAAAACCTTCTCGCCGGGATGAGCCTGGTTGAATCCGTCGACGCGGCGCTTAATCATCAGCCGCAAAGCGCTTTTGCCGCTGCCTTTCTCGCCGAAGACGATGGCGGGCGCCGGCATTCGCGGATTGCCGTACATGCGGTCGAAACTCCAATGCACGGCGCTCGAATCCACTTCCGTAAGGATCAAATCCTTATCCGCATCCTCGCAGGTGAAAGGATCTTCCGACAATCCCCAATATTCGCGCCACTTCTGCGTAAACATAATCTTCCATCCTCTTTATTTATGGTTTACTAAGCCTTGCCCACGGGTGAAACGAGAAAAAACACTTGTCCGAACTGCCTATCATTATCGGCGCTTTCGATTTTCTGTCTATGGTTTCGTTTGCAAGGGGTGCATGTCATCTCTCTCGAAGATAGCAGGAGTCGAAAAGAAGGAAAAGCGTTAAGATAGAGACATAAGGGCGCAATGGCGCCCGAGAGCGAAAGGGTTGAGGGAACGAATCATGAAAAGAGAGCGAAAGGATATTCGACAAGAATTTCTGGAGATGGCGGGCAAGATGTTCGACTCGAAACTTCCCCCGGAGGGAGGATTTCCCGACGCCACGATCAACGAGATCGAGGACAGGGCGGTTTCGGAAGGCAGGGAGTTAGAGCGGATGCTGATGGAGGATCGGTTGGAAATGGAAGGAGAATTGGGTCTCGTCAAAATCCCGATCT
>JBFMBP010000162.1 GCA_040755155.1 Candidatus Omnitrophota bacterium
TCCCTGCGGCTAAATTCTCGCCCGCCGAACAGAAAATCCTTGTTCGCGCCCAAGCCAAAATCGAGCGCATCCAAAACGACTTGTTAAATTCCAAAGGTCTTACCGTCAAAGAAACCGAACTAGCCTCCAAAGCCGGGCTTATCGACGAAGACCAGCGCTATTTTTGGGCTGAGGAATGGCAGAAAGACATCCGCGCTGCGAAACGCGATATTCAGGCGGGACGCGCTTGCGGACCGTTTGCGACGGCTGAGGAATTGATCGATTCGCTCAACGCTTAAATCTATGCAATTCGATTACGCTCCGCGATTCAAAAAGCAATTCCGAAATTTGCCTCTCGATATTCGAGAACGGGCGGGAAAGCAGCTCGCGCTCTTGCTGGAAAATCCCCAACACCCATCTCTTCGTCTCCATAAGATGGAAGGTTATGCGAATATGTGGGAAATCAGCGTTACGATAAACTACCGAATCGTTTTCCAGATTGAAGGCGATAAGTATATACTTTTTAAAATCGGCTCTCACGATATTTTGAAGAAATAATTCTAATTTTAACGATTCCAATGCCGCGCATTGGAAAAATCGCTTCGCCGCGAGGAGCGCCATGCCCACGACCCGCATTAGTCCCAAACATCAGATCACTATCCCTAAGCCGGTATTCGACGCCGTGAGTTTGGAAGTCGGGGATGTTTTGGACGCCGCCGTTCATAACGGCAAAATCGTTCTTACTCCCAAACGCTTGGCCGACAAAGTCCTGGCGGCGAAATTCTCGCCCGCCGAGCAGAAAATCCTCGCTCGCGCCCAAGCCAAAATCGAGCGCATCCAAAACGACTTTCTGAACTCAAAAGGTCTCACCGTCAAAGAAACCGAGATCGCCGCCAAAGCCGGGCTTATCGACGAAGACCAGCGCTATTTTTGGACCGAGGAATGGCAAAAGATGGATCGCGCCTCCGAACGGGATATTCAAGCGGGGCGGACATACGGTCCTTATGAAACAGCCGAGGAGTTAATCGCCGATTTACATCGTCTCGCCAAGAAAGCGTAATTCTCGCCAATGAACATTTACCGCACCCGCGAGTTCGGTTCATGCTATATAAAACTGCCTGCCGACATCCAAAACCGCGTTGATAAGCAATTGGCGCTCTTGCTGCAAAATCCCCAACATCCATCATTGCGGCTTCATAAAATGAAAGGCCGCTAACGATGGGAAATCAGCGTTACCATGAATTACCGAATTACTTTTACGATCGAAGGGGATGAGTATGTCCTGCGGAGCGTCGGCGCGCACGATATTTTGAAAAAGTAAATTCCGAAGATTTTGAAATCATTAGCGAGAAAAAATCACCTGACTCATTTCCCTTTTCTCGATATAGTTGTTATCGATGAATATAACCGCGTTCTATCTTTATGTATCCATGAAAGGATTAAAAATGCGAAGTTGTGGAATGCTTGTTTCATTTTTATGGATTGCAATAACGCTGTATGCTCCCGCTCTTCAGTGCCAGACCGTCGAGCCGACGGATGAAGAACAACTGATGCTGGAATTGATTAACCGCGCCCGCATGGACCCGCCCGCCGAAGGGATTCGTCTGGCCAATGAGACCGATCCCGCCATCTTAAGCGCCTATGCGTATTTCAGCGTCGATTTGGAAACTATGAAGAAAGAATTCGCCTCTTATCCTCCACGTCCGCCTTTGGCGATGAACGAAAAATTGATCCAATCCGCCCGCCGCCATAGTTTGGACATGCGCGCCAATAATTTTCAGGATCATACTGGCTCGGACGGCTCCGATCCTGGACTGCGCATCGACGATGCGGGCTATCTTTGGTGGGGCTGGGCGGAAAATATTTACGCTTACGCCAAGAGCGTCGAACACGGGCACGCCGGATTTCTCGTCGACTGGGGCAATACCATACCTGGCCATCGCATGGCGACGCTGGAATACGACGACGATCCCATCTTCAATGAAGTTGGCATCGGCATCGTCCGCACGGCATCCGGCAAGGTGGCCGCCGCCAAGCGGTTGGATCGGGCGGGAAAAGAGATTTCTCCCAGCGCCGTTTTGCAGGGGTCGGCGGTTGGGCCAATGCTGATTACCATCGATTTCGGCGCGGGACAGAATTATATTCCGCAGGTAGTGGGCGTCGTTTACAACGATTTGAACGGGAACCAATTTTACGATATAGGCGAAGGCTTGGGCGGCGTCAAAATCACCATCAACGGCGACAATCGCGTCGTGGTTACAGCCTCCAGCGGCGGTTACTCGTTCCCTATCGCGATACCGGGGCAGTATACTATCACGGCGTCCGGCGGCATCTTGACCGAATCCATCCGCAAGACCGTCAAAATCCTCGGCGACAATATCAAAGCCGATTTTATTCTCGGCCAGGATTCCAATGTTGGCGAATGGACGTTGTATTGATTCGCCATTCCCATTCGTCGATCCGAACCGGGGCGGAAAATTTCCTCTCCGGAAATCATCGTTCTCGAATTTTTCAAGCGTTGAAAGGCTTTTTCCCGCATGAAGGGGATAAAAAGGGCTTGATGAAATGGGGGAGAATGCGTACACTTTAGCGGTTCCGAAAACGGATTTTAGCCGGAGTGGTGGAATTGGTAGACGCGCCAGACTCAAAATCTGGTATCCTTCGGGATGTGGGGGTTCGATTCCCCCCTCCGGCAACTTGATAAAAAATTCATTTCAAATATACTTTTCGCTTTAGCAAGGAATCAGGGGCCGTAGTTCAGTTTGGTTAGAATGCCTGACTGTCGATCAGGAGGTCGCGAGTTCGAGCCTCGTCGGCCCCGATTTTTCTTCCCTCTCTTAAACAAAATATTCCAATCTTTTCTTTCCCGTATCCGTTAGAAAAATAGGGCGTATCACCCAAGCAAATCATTGCAGCGCGATCACCATTCTTTTTCCCGCCATGCCGATGGAACCTTCACGATGCAGACGTCGGGATTGCCGAAGCGATTAGAGGCGAAGACGAGTTTTTCGCTGGATGGACTCCATCCGGCGTGGGGATGCGCCCCTTTTCCGTAGATGCGATGGCCTTGGGTCAGAATCCGGGTTCGCGCCGTTTTGGCGCTGAAAAGGGCGATGATTCCATGCCAATTGTCTCCGGCGACGAAACGGCCATCCGGTGAACCGGCGGCGTGCCAATAGTTGACTTTCGCTGCCGCTTCCGGAGTACACCCATCCCACCACGAACCAGCGCCGATGATGTATGTTCGATCCATTCTAGGATCGTAGACTTTTACATGGCTCTCTTCGGCGGCGCCGCTGGATTGCTGCCCCGAACAAAACGTGATCTGATCGTGAACCCACCAACACTCATGCGTAACCAATTCCCCGATTTCTTGGGGATAAATGGGCCAAGGTTCGCGATCGCTCAAATCCGCGCATTGTATCCGGGAACGAATTTCGCCCGGCGCAAGAGTAGAAACGCGGTCGCCCTGCGGATCCGAATAGTTGCGGGCGAAGCAGATGAGTCCTGGCGATTCCCAACTGCATTGAATGTGGGAAATGGGATAATCGACGGCCATGATTTCCTTTATGGCGCCGCTTTTTTTATCGATCCAGACTACGCGATTGGCGTGGGGACCGCTGCTATTGAAACCGGTTATGATGGCTTGGCCGTCGCAACTTTCGTTGACGCCGAGAATGCTTCCCGCGTCCGGGGGCAAGTCGGCGATGCAGCGTTCTTCCACTTCGACTTTTGACGGCTGCGCGCCGGGATCGGGCGACAGGCTGACTTGCAAACGCCATTCGCAGGCTTTTTTATCACGGACAAAATAAAGGGCGTTATCTAATATTCCCGTAGTGAATTGGGATAGCGATCCATCGCCATCCCGCTGCAGACGAATCAATTCGCCGGTTTTTTCTATATATCCAAAGACTTCGCTGCGTCCGGTTCGATTGGAGACGAAAAAGAGAATCGATTCGTCCGGAAACCAGGAACGCTGGTGAAAATAGGCGTTGATATCGTCGGACTGAGATCGCGTTGCGAAGATCAACTCGGCGCCGCTAGCTTCGTCTTGCATCGCGAAACGTTCTGAGGGCAGAACTTGAGCTGACCAATGTTCATTGGCCATTATATCGATAGAACCAAAAGATAAGAAAAGCATGGCGTAGAGGCATGATAGACGCATAGTATTCGTCGTTTCCTTTCGCTAAGAGAATTTTTTGTCGAAACGGTTGCAATCGTTAAGTCGGCTTTGGCATAACGAAGCCAACTTAGGGGCGACCCTGGAGGAAGATGTTCAGGAGACATAAATATCTCTTCCTTCTTTTAAAACCGTTTTGTAAATCAAGCCAATATTGTCTTTGTGCTTTTCCAAATCTGCGGGAGTCGCCACAAGAATATCGACAGGAAGAGGGAAACCCTGCATTTTGAAGTGGAGTTCTTGATCCGTTCTCCGCCGATGGGTTCCATCCGGCATAACCACAAGAATATCCACATCGCTGTCATTATTCCTATCGTCTTTCGCCGCCGATCCGAAAAGGATAATTTTTAATGGATTAACGGCATTCACCACAGTTTGAACAAGTTTATCGATTACTTCCTGATCGGTTTGCATGATTCGCCTCTATTCATTTATTCCATTATACGCTCACCCCACTGGAAGATATACATAAATCCTCAATATGTCGGACGAAAATGAGGTTCTGCTCGATGCTGAACGCCTATAAATTCGATGCGTACTCGCCTAGGCGAGTCAAATGCGTCCCCCTGTTTCTCTTCTACGAAAAAGGAAGCGGCGATTACTCTTCTTCTTTGTTGTAGGTTCTCCAGGAAGGATGATGGAGGCCGAATTTTTTGATTCGGGCGTGCATGCGGTCGGGAGAGATTTGCAGCAACTTGGCCGCATCGATTTGCACCCAGGCGCTTTTTTCCAGAGCGGCGACGATGGCGCGGCGTTCGATTTCTTCAAGGGGAAGGATTTCGTCCGCGGCAAGAACGGAATTTTTATTTTCTTCTTTTCCGTTCAGACCTTCGCGTTTCAACGCATCCGCATCGACGCGGGCGCAGTTGCGGTTGCGAATGATGATGCGTTCGATGAGATTCTTCAACTCGCGGACATTGCCCGGCCAGGAATAGCGCTGCAAGAAAGCGACGGCTTCTTCCGTCAGTTCCGGGAGAGGGCGGCGGTATTTTTTGGCGTATTCCTGAAGGAAATGCCTGGCGAGCGGCGCGATATCCTCCAGACGTTCCCGCAAAGGAGGAATGACGATGCGAATGATGTCGATGCGGTAAAGAAGATCGTGCCGGAAGCGTCCCGCGTCGACTTCAGCGCGCAAGTCCTTGTTGGTGGCGGCGATGACGGCGATATCAACTTTGATTTTTTGATTACCGCCAAGACGTTCGAATTCCTGCATTTCCAAGGCGCGCAGGATTTTCCCCTGGCTTTCCAAGGGCATATCGCCGATTTCGTCCAGGAAGAGCGTGCCGCCGTCGGCGAGTTCGAGGCGTCCCAGTTTGCGGCCAGAGGCGCCGGTGAAGGCGCCTTTTTCATGGCCGAAGACTTCGGATTGGAAGAGGTTGTCCGAAGGGAGCGCGGCGCAGTTGATATCGATGAAGGAACGGTTGGCGCGAGGGCTTTTATTGTGAATGCAGCGTGCGATAAGTTCTTTGCCGACTCCGGTTTCGCCCACGATGAGGAATCCGGCGCCGGAATCGGCGACGGCGTCGATTTCATGAAGGATGTCTTTCATGGGCGCGCTGACGGCGATCAGCTGCCCGAAGCCGCCGCCTTCCTCGATGCGTTTGCGCAGGCTGCGGTTTTCGGCTTGCACCTTGGCGCTGGATAGGACTTTTTGAATGCGCAATAGAATTTCGTCGCGGTCGGAATCCTTGGTGATGTAATCCGCCGCTCCGGCTTTGAGCGCATCGACGGCGACGCGGACGGAATCGACGGAAGTCAGGAGCATAATAGGGATTTCATGTTCTATGCCGCTCTGCAATTCGAAAAGGCGCTTCATTAATTCCAGGCCGCCGATTCCCGGCATCTTAATGTCCGTAATAACCAAGTCGATGGTTTCCTGGGTAAAGAGATCAAGCGCTTCCTCCCCCGATGCGGCCATTAATACATCATAGCCTTCGATGGAAAGGTTTTTTTGCAGCCGGGAAGCGTACCGGCGGTCGTCTTCGACAAGGAGTATGCGGGCGCTCATGGGTATGATATTTCCACAATAAATTTCATCCTCGGATGGAGCGATGAGGCGAAGCGTCGTTATTCTCTCGATTATGAATACGTTTTTCCAGCCAAGGAGGATACGCTGCTTGGAATTTTAATCGGGGGCGGAGGTTCTTCGAACCCATAGAGAATAAAACCATCTCCCTTCCAGGAGGAATGGATGAGTTCCAGGCTAGGCTTGCGGCGATTTCTCTGTAAACTAAATATTGTATTTCTATGAATGGATTCAATTTTAACGCAAGACGAACGGGGAGATTATGGAGATGGAATACCGCATTGAAAAAGACACGATGGGAGAGGTTCAGGTTCCAAAAACCGCTTATTACGGAGCGCAATCGGCGCGCTCGATCTCGAATTTCAAGATCGGCGTGGAGCGTTTTCCCAGGGAATTCATTAAGGCGTTCGGGGTATTGAAGAAAGCTTGCGCTTTGGTGAATTTCGAACTAGGAATTATGAGCGCGGAAAAGAAAGATTTGATCGTCCGCGCCGCCGACGAGGTGATCGAGGGAAAATTGGACGAACATTTTCCCCTGGTCGTGTGGCAAACCGGCAGCGGAACGCAGACGAACATGAACGCCAACGAAGTCATCGCCAACCGGGCGATCGAGTTGGCGGGCGGTGTTTTGGGCAGCAAGACGCCGATTCACCCCAACGATGACGTGAACAAGTCGCAATCGTCGAACGATACGTTTCCCGCGGCTATGCACATCGCCGCCGTTATGGAAATTCACCGGCGTCTGATTCCCGCCGTAACGCGGCTGATGGAAACCCTCGACGCCAAATCCAAAGAGTTCATGGATATAATCAAAATCGGCCGCACGCACCTGATGGATGCCACGCCGTTGACGGTGGGACAGGAATTTTCCGGCTACGCGGCGCAGCTGCGGCATGGCTTGAAGCGGATCGAGCATTGCCTGCCGCACCTCAACGAACTGGCGTTGGGCGGCACGGCGGTGGGGACGGGTCTCAACGCGCCCATTGGTTTCGCAGAGAAAGCCGCCGCTTGCATCGCTGGTCTAACGGGGCTGCCCTTTGTTACCGCGGAAAACAAATTCGAATCGCTGTCGGCGCATGACGCCGTCGTAGAAGCCAGCGGCGCGACGAAAACGCTGGCGGCGTCGCTCTTCAAGATCGCCAACGATATCCGCTGGTCGGCGTCGGGGCCGCGCTGCGGCATCGGGGAACTAATGCTACCCGAAAACGAGCCGGGTTCCAGCATCATGCCGGGCAAGGTCAATCCCACTCAATGCGAATCCGTAACGCAAGTGGCGGTGCAGGTTATGGGCAATGACGCCGCCATCGCCTACGCCGGAGCCTCGGGCAACTTTCAATTGAACGTATTCAAGCCGGTGATGATTTACAACCTGCTGCAATCCATCAGGCTGCTCGCCGACGTCTGCGATAGTTTCAACGACAATTGCGCCGTCGGCATTCAAGTCAACCAGGTTAACGTCAAGAAAAACCTGGAAGGCTCGCTGATGCTGGTCACGGCGTTGAATACGCATATCGGCTACGACAAGGCCGCCAGCATCGCTAAGAAGGCGCACAAAGAAAATAAGACGCTAAAACAAGCGGCGATGGAATTGGGATTGCTCACGGAAGAGGAATTCGACAAGATCGTCAGGCCGGAGAAGATGATCGGACCGAAGTAATGATGAGTGATGAATGATGAATGATGAAAAGGCGGGCGTTTGTCCCGCCTTTTTTATTCAAACTATCTTACAAAAACCGGGCGATGGGTTCTCCCATTTGGAGAGATGCGCCTGGCTCGGTCAGCGGTTCGACGCGGCCATTGGGCAGGAGCATGAGGACGGTGGAGCCGAGTTTGAAGCCGCCGAGCAAGGCTCCTTTTTCGTACTTATTTCCTACCTGCGCCAGACATTCGACGCCGCTGACGAGAAACGATCCAACGAGAATGAGGATAATCGGGCAACCGGAAGCGGTTTCGCCGTGGATAACCAACCGCTCGTTATGAATCTCTCCCGATTTCATGAAAAGGATCGGACGGCAAAAGGCGGGATGATAGTCCAATTTTTTCACCGTCATGGAAGCAGGAAAAAGAAGGTAGTGCAGATTCAACGGCGAGAGATAAATATTGAAGCAACGTCCCGACTCGAACGCTTCCCGCCCTTCGCAACGATGGACGATTTCCTCGAAGGAATAATTCTCTTGCCGTTGGAATCCGCGCTTGCCGCGAATTTCTTCCGAAGCGCGCAGCGTCTGGATTTCGGTCAATTTTCCTTGAACGGGCGAGAGCAATAGATTTTCCTCGGCGCGGATTTCGGGACGGCGCCCCTCGCGCAGGAAGAAGCGGTTGAGTCCTATGGCGTCAGCCAGACGCTCGATCCAGGAACGGGGACGGGGAAATGGATTTTGTTGAAACTCGTCGAAGGGATTCACAAAAAAAATAACGCCTTTCAAATGGATTTCGCTATAGAAAGAATAATCGCCTTTTTCCTTTCTCCAAAGAGTTTTCAATGGATTCGATGCAATATCAAAAAATCAGCGCTTCATTCCTTCCCAAATGAATTAAGGAATCCGATATACCAACAGGGAGGGAGTGACGTAATCGTCGGGCTTCCGGTTTTGGAACGGAAGCAAATGGGGATAGATATCGCCAGCCCCGATTCCGTGAAGAGCGGAGGCGCTGACGACGCACAGTCCCGGCGGCAACGGTTTGGAACGATCGACGAGTGCGCAGGGTACTTTATAGGCTAAGGGCAATTTTTCCGGGCCGAAGTAGAGAAGATGGACGTCCTGCAGATTTTCCTTTTCGATATACCGTTTCAAGAAAAGCAGATCTTGCCCCCAATCCAGGTTGGAATCGACGGCGTAATAATGGCCGTTCCGGGGACCGCCGATGAGTTGGTTGAAATAAGCAAGGTGATGGGGATGGATAGCGAATGCATCCGCCGCGCTCCAAGCGAGCAATCCTATCGCGAATAAACCAAGCAGCCAACGTTCCCGTTTCGTTGGAAGACGAGCGGCGTCCGATAACGAAAAAGCGGCAAAAGAAGCCGTGAAAGATTGCGCCGCGAAGGCGGCCGCCGCGCCCGCCATGGAAACCAAAAGAAATGGAAGGATGGGCAAGGCGTGGCGATAGCCGATGTTGGCCGTATTCATGAAGATTAGCGCGTAGGCGTAGATTGCGGGAATGACGAAGAGAGCTGACGCCATCATGGCGTCGATGCGAATGGCGCGCAGGGCGAGCAACAGCATCCCCGCTAAGAATATCAATAATAAAGGCATAGGCGTTTTGATAAGAAATAGAATTGGATAGTATGAACGCCAGCCGCTAGTAGAAATTTCGCCCATGAAATAAGCGCGGTGGCCGATGCGCAGATGGGCGCGATTGGATAGGAATCCTTCGATATGGCTGAAGAGGGGAGTATGCCGCCGCAGAAAAAGCCAGAGAGGATCGTCGGGATTGTCGCCGTCGGATTTCACGCCATGCCCGCGCAGCAGAAACGAAACCGTGTTGATCGGCGTTTGCAAATCTTTCCATAAATAACTGAATTGCGGTTTGCGCGGTCCGGGAATCGAATCTCCGATTTCGCAGCCGTATGCCGCCCATAAAATCGAAAAGCCTATGATGGCAGTCGCCCCCGTCAGCATGGCGGAATGGAGAAGCGATTGCGGAATCGGTCTATACCCTTTCCATTTTTCCAGGAAAAGAATATTCCCTTTTTCTTGAGTAAAAAAAGAAAAGATGAAAAAACATGCAAATAGAGCCGGAAGCAAAAGCGCGCCGGATTGCTTGGAATACCAAGCGAAGCCGAAGGCGATTCCCACATACAGCAGCCGCCGACGCGATGGCTGGCGAGTAAAGCGCCAGAAAAGATAACCCGTCGTCAGAAACATCAATGAGGGAGCTGTATCGGCGGTAGCCAAATGGCCGTGAGCCAGAAGATTCGGTTCCAACGCCGCCAAGATTAATACAAAGAATGCAGGTAGAAATCCACACAATTCCTTCGACCAGAGAAAAATCACGAAACAGAGTATAACCGATAGAAACATGGTTCCTGTTCGGCCCGCCATGAGAATTTGATGAAAATGATCGGGATTGTCTTTCAACAATTGATCGCCGGAACCATTCCATATTCCCATTTTCCAGCAATAGGAATCGTAAGTAAGTTGGCAATCTTGAGCGAGATAGGCGGGCAGCGCGCAGATGAGGTTTTGCAAAGGCGGCGAGACGCGATTCATGCGGAAATCGCAAGTCGTCAGCGAATAGAGGCCTGAAGCGAGATGGCTCAATTCGTCCACCGTCGCCGATTCACGTCGGGCGCTATCCCAGAGAATCGCCGCATGAAGCGCTAAAACGAGAAAAACGGCCAGGCATTTCTTTGTCATCGGCCGATAACGGCTTCACCGGCTGGAGGCGCCGTTTCTCCTGGATTGAATTGAAGATGGTAAAGACGCTGGTAGAGTTCGCAGCGTTGGATCAATACGCGATGGGGGCCGATATCGACGAGATCGCCGCGGTCGAGAACGACGATCCGGTCGGCGTGAAGAATGGTGGAGAGGCGATGGGCGATGATGAAAGTGGTGCGGCCTTTCATTAAGCGTTCGAGAGATTGCTTGATATGCAGTTCCGATTCGCTGTCGAGCGACGAAGTGGCTTCGTCGAAGATAAGAATCGGCGTGTCGCGCAGGAAAGCTCTGGCGATGGCGATGCGTTGGCATTGTCCGCCGGAGAGCGATTCGCCGCGTTCGCCGATGACGGCGTCGAGACCTTGGGGCAAGGCGAGAAGAAACTCGTCGGCGTAGGCGGCTTGCGCCGCTTTCATGACTTGTTCGGGAGTATAGCGCGTTTCGCCGCAAGTGAGGTTCATCCAAGCCGTATCGCCGAAAATCATGACGTCTTGGGAGACGAAGCTAATGAGCCGCCGTAACGATTCTAGTTTCAACGAACGGAGATCGGCGCCGTCCAACCTCACGCTGCCAGCGATAGGATCGTAAAAACGGGGAATGAGATTGATGAGCGTCGTCTTGCCCGCGCCGCTGGGGCCGACGATGGCGATATGTTCGCCCTTGCGGACAGTGAAGGAGATATCCTTCAAGACTTTCGTTATGCCGTCGAAGGAGAAGGAAACTTTATCGAAGACGATATCCCGCTCGAAGGAGGAGACCTCAACGGCGTCCGCTTTTTCCGGAAGCGAGGCGTCCGTCTCCAGCGATTGGAAAACGCGCTCCGCTGAAGCCACGCCGATTTGTATTTCCTGGATTGCGCGCTCCAGCCTTTTTACCGGCTGATAGAGAGCAACCAGCGCCATGATGTACGTAACGAAGACTCCGCCGCTGAATAAGCCGCTTCGATCAGATTTCATCATCCATCCACCTAACATCAAGATGCAACAGATGGCGAAAAGGCCGAGAAATTCGTTGATGGGAGAAGAGGCGGCGGTGGCGCGCGCCATGGACATGGTGGCGCCGAAGACGCCGCGCGTCTCCGCCTGGAATTTACCGCGCTGGCGATCGTACATGTTATAGCCCTGGATGAGGCGGATGTAGCTGAAATGCTCTTGCAGGAAAGAACCGAGCCGGGCCATAATGTCCTGCGCTTTGCGTCCGGCGCGGCGGTTTTTGCCGGCGTAGTATCTCATCGTCAAGAAGATGAACGGGAAAATGACGGCGTAGAGAAGCGTAAGTTTCCATTGAATGGAAAGTAGAAATATCATGATGGCTAGAAGATTGAGGGGATCGAGCATTAATCTTCCAAAGACCTGAAAAATGGTAACGCCGATGGTTCGTATATCGACCGTATAGTAGGAAATGAGAGAGCCGACGCGGTTGTTGGAAAAATAAGCGGCGTTGAAATGGGTCATGCGGTCGTAAAGATCGTGCTGAAGATCGAGGATGACGCGGTTTCCGATCCAGCGAACCATATACTCCTGTATGTACTTGAAAACGCCGTTGAGGGCGGAGAGAAAAAGGACGCAGAAACAGATGAACGCTAATGTTCCCAGGATGTTTTCTTCCGCATAATTTTTGATGAACGAATAAATAGGAGCCAGAAGAAAACTCAGAAAATCGGTAGAATGAGTTTTAGGTATTTTGTCAAAGATTGTTTCCACTGAGGGTTTTAATAAAGCGATTAAGGCGACGTTTAATACCGAAATCATCGCGCTGCACACAACGGATAGAATCAAGCGCCCTTTATAACGCCGAACGTATTTCCAAATCTTTGAGAAAACGCTCAATTCGCTTTGAAATAATTGGATGTTCATATCGTCAAGGCTGAAGCGGCCGCCCTTCCCGCGTTGAACGAAAAACGGGCGCCGCATCGCATCGCTAATCAGCCATCCATAAGAATCGAATAGGCGGCCAGATTATAAATCGGCCTGGTGAAGGGTTTCCAGGAATTCCCGGTTGGTTTTGGTTCGTTTCATGCGTTCGATGAGCAGTTCCACCGCTTCGCTGGCGTTCATTTCGTTGAGAACCTTGCGCAGCAGCCAAACGCGTTCAAGTTCGCCGCGTTCCAGCAGCAATTCTTCCTTGCGCGTTTTGGAGCGGTTGATGTCGATGGAAGGATAGATGCGCCGTTCCGCTAGTTTGCGATCGAGATGAAGTTCGAGGTTGCCGGTGCCTTTGAATTCTTCGTAAATGACGTCGTCCATGCGGCTGCCGGTGTCGATCAGGGCGGTGGCCATGATGGAGAGACTGCCGCCTTCCTCGATATTGCGGGCGGCGCCGTAGAATCGCTTGGGCGGAATGAGAGCGCTGGAGTCGATGCCGCCGGAAAGAATCTTACCGCTGTGAGGCGCAACTTGGTTATAGGCGCGGGCGAGGCGGGTGATGCTGTCCAAAAGAATGACGACGTCGTGGCGGTATTCCACCAAGCGCTTGGCTTTTTCGATGACCATTTCGGCGACCTGGACATGGCGGTCAGGCGGCTCGTCGAAGGTGGAGGCGATGACTTCGCCCTTGACCGTGCGTTCCATGTCGGTGACTTCTTCCGGCCGTTCGTCGATCAAAAGGACGATGAGAAAAACTTCGGGATGGTTGGTAGTAATGCTGTTGGCGATTTCCTGCAACAGCATAGTCTTGCCGGAATTGGGCGGCGCGACGATGAGGGCGCGCTGTCCTTTGCCCATCGGCGTGATCAGGTCGATGATCCGCGAGGAGATGCGTTCCGACCGCGTTTCCATGTGAATTCTCTTCGTGGGAAAGAGAGGCGTAAGGTTGTCGTAGAGAATTTTGTCGCGGGCGGCTTCGGGCGGCTCGCCGTTGATGCTGTTGACTTTTAAAAGAGCGAAATAGCGTTCGCCTTCCTTGGGAGGGCGAATCACGCCGGAGACGGTGTCGCCCTTGCGCAGTCCAAAACGGCGGATTTGCGAGGGGGAGACGTATATATCGTCAGGACCCGGCAAGTAGCAATAATCGGCGCTGCGCAGAAATCCAAAGCCTTCGGGAAGAGCTTCGAGAACGCCGCTGCCTTCCAACTGGCTGCCTTTTTCGCTTTGGATTTTGGCGGCGTGTTCCAAGATGCGATAGATCAAATCCTGCTTGCGGATGCCGCTCAAGCCCTCCAGGTTCATTTCGTGAGCCAATGTCATCAGCTCGGTAACGGTCTTCTTTTTCAAACCTTCCATCTCCAGCGTGCGGACATGCTCCGCCGCGGCGACGGTAGAAGAATCGGCAGGGGCGTTCGCAACGGCGGCGGGAGCGGTTTCGACGGCGGCGGATGGCGCTTCGTAGCGGCTGCGTTCTTCATAGCGGTTGCGGTCGATGGAACGCTTGTCTCCCCCCGATTTCCAACTGTTGTTATTATTGTTGTTATTATTGTTATTGGAATTTACGCCATTCTTCTCATACGATTTAATGTTATTCCGGGGACGTCTTGTAAAGGTTTTCGATTCCATGATTTCTTCTTTTTCTTAATCCTTTCGATTATCGAATAATAGTTCTATTTGTGAGCGAAGCGCCATCAAATCCCCTTGGTTATACAAAACGGCGTCCGCTTTTTTTTCCTTTTCTTCCTGCGGGATTTGGGATTCTTCCCGCTTGTCGAATCGGCTTCCTTCGCCTCCGCGCAGCGATAGAAACCTATTTCGCCTGATTTCTTTGGGAGCAGCGACAAGAATAATCTTATCGAACCACTTTTCAATTCCCCATTCGTAAAGCAGAGCCGCGTCCACTACCAAAGGCCCCTTTTCTTGCGAAGCGCGGAAGCGTTCGATTTCGCCGCGAATCCGTTCCAACATCGGCGGATGAACAATACAGTTCAGGCGTTGCAACTGTTCTGGAGAACCGAAAACGATCTCGCCCAACGCTGTTCTGTCAATCTCGCCGTCCGCGCCGAGTATTCCTTCCCCAAAAGTCTGAATCAGCGCCGGAAAGACAGGCGAACCGGAACGCAGCATCTCATACCCAAGGCTGTCGCCGCTGATGACGCGAGCGCCTTTTTCTTCCAATAGGCGGGCCGCCGCCGATTTTCCCGCGCCGGGATTCCCCGTCACGCCAATGACTTTTCCCGCCAGCGGCGTTCGCCGATCTTTTTTATCGCTCAATCCTGGATATCCTCATTTCAGGTCCGCCCAACTCGAACCGATTGAGCATTCGACGGGAATGGGAATCGAAATTTCCAAAGCGCTTTCCATCAATTCCCGGCAGAGACGGTTGACGGCTTCCGCCCGTTCTTCTTTTACTTCTAATATCAACTCATCATGCACCGTCAACAGGATGGCGGCCTCATCGGGATTCAAGGCGCGATGGACGTTCACCATCGCCGCTTTCAACAGGTCCGCCGAGGAGCCTTGAATAGGCGCGTTGATGGCCGCCCGCTTGGCGTTCTCTTGATGCATCCGGTTAGAATCGCGCAACCCCGGCGTAGAGATGCGCCGCCCCAAGACAGTAAGAACGTACGATTTTTCCTGGGCGAAAGCGATAATTTCATCCATATACCGTTGGACCGCAGGATATCGCTTAAAGTACTTTTCGATGCACGCCGCCGCTTCATTTTCCGGTATATTCAATCGTTTCGCCAAACCATAGGAAGACATGCCGTAATTGAGGCCGAAGTTGATCTCCTTGGCTTTGCGGCGCATATCCGGCGTTACTTGCTCAAGCGGCGCTCCAAAGATTTCCGCCGCCGTCCGCCTGTGGATGTCCTCGCCTGCGGCGAACGCCGCCAATAATCCAGGATCCTTGGAGACGTGCGCCAAGATGCGCAACTCGATCTGCGAGTAATCCAATGAGAGCAAAAGGCAACCCGCTTTCGCGACGAAAGCGCGCCGTACGCGGCGTCCTACATCCGTTCGGATAGGAATATTTTGTAAATTGGGATCGCTGCTGGAAATTCTCCCTGTATTGGCCGACGTTTGATTGTACGTCGTATGGACGCGTCCGGTCGTTGGGCGAATGAGTTGTTGAAGCGCGTCGAGATACGTGGATTTGATCTTCTGCCGATGGCGGTATTCCAGAATTTTCACGGCGATGGGAACGCCCTCATCCGCCAGCTTTTCCAGAATATCCGCCCGGGTCGATCGTTTCCGCCCCGATAGAAGTTGTAAATCATCATACAAGATTTCCGCCAGTTGCATAGGGGAATTGAGATTAAATTCACGTCCAACGGATTGAAAGATTTCCGCCGCCAATCGATCCATTTCCGCGCCCAGCTCGCAGGATTGTTCCTGCAGGATCGCGGGGTCCACCTTGATCCCGCGCCTTTCCATGGCGGCGAGGACCGTCATAAGGGGTATTTCCACGCCGCGATAGAGGCGCGCCAGACCGAGTTCCTCGATGCGGGGCGCAAGTTTTTGGTTCAGGCGCCAGGCGGCGTCGGCGTCTTCGCAGGCGTAGGGGGAGACTTTTTCGATGTCTACGTCCGCCATGCATCCTTGGTTTTTGCCGCTTCCGATGAGATCGGAAATGGGCGTCATCTTCATTCCCAATTGGCCGATGGCGAGATCGTCCAGTTTATGAGTTGTTCGTTCCGGCTGGACGAGATGCGAGGCGATCAAGGTATCGTCTTTGACGCCGCTCAGCTGGAAGCCTTCGTTTTCCAAGACGTGATAATCGTATTTAAGATTATGGCCGGTTTTACGGATCGAGTCGGATTCGACAATCTCTTTCAAAAGCGAGTACGCTTCTTCGCGGGGAAGATTTTCTCCTCGGCTATGGCCGATGGGTACATACCAGCCTTGCCGTTCTTCCACGCTGAAGGAAAATCCCACAAGACGGGCGCTGAGCGAATCTAGCGACGTCGTCTCCGTATCCAGCGCGCAAGCGCCCCGACGCTTGATTTGCGCGATCATTTCCTTCAGTTCGGCGAAGGAGCGGATGGTTTCGTAGCGAAGTTCTTCCGCCTTGGCGGGAGCGCCGCCAAGTTCGCTGGCGAAAGTGCGGAATTCCATTTCGAGATAGAATGCGCGCAGACCTTCCCAATCCGGCGCGCCGATTTTTACGCCGTCCGTTCCCATATCAATGGGAACATTCACATGAATGGTTACGAGCTTTTGGGAAAGCATGGCCATATCTTTATGGTTAAGCAGATTTTCCCGTTTCTTGCCTTTCAATTGATTCAGGTTTTTATAGAGATTATCCAAAGAACCGAATTGTTGAATCAAATCCTTCGCTGTTTTCTCGCCGATGCCGGGAACGCCGGGGACGTTGTCGCTGCTATCGCCGGTGAGAGCAAGATAGTCGATCATCTGTTCCGGCTTCACGCCGAAGCGTTCTTCCACTTCTTTGGCCGTATAGAGTTGGTTGCCTTGCAGCGTCTGGCGCAAGACGGAAACGCCGCCGTTCACCAGTTGCAGCAGGTCCTTATCCGACGAAACGATAACGCTCTCTTTTCCTTGTTGGGAAAATCTCGCCGCCAGAGTCCCGATAATGTCGTCGGCTTCGAAACCCGCCGCCTCAAATTGAGTGATGCCCAATAGTTCCGTCGCCTTCTTGATCCAGGGAATTTGAGCGATGAGATCGTCCGGAGGCTGCGCCCTATTGGCCTTATAGGATTCGTACATTTCCTTGCGGAAAGTTTTATCCGGCAGATCGAAAGCGACGGCCATTTCCTCTGGTTTGTATTCGTTTAGCAAGCTCCGGATAGTCAGCAAGTAGCCGTATAGGGCGTTAACCGCCTTTCCGTCCGAACGCCGAAGGTCGCGAATGCCGTGATAAGAACGGAAAAACACGGAACTGCCGTCAACCAAAAAAACCTTGCTCATCGTTTAATCGCTCTAGGACGGAATTGAATGGGGAACGTGGAAGCCAACAAGTATAATAACGGCCGAAAAGACGATAAGCCGTAAAGAAACGATTGCCAATCCATTCGAATTATTGATAGCGCATTTCGATTTGCGCGATTGTTTTCAATTCATATCATGCAGCGGCGTCAAATGGAAAAAAAGAATCCCAAGGAATAAGTTGGATATCCAGCCGCTCTACCGCATGGAGAATAAAAGTCCGTTCGAACTCGCCAAACGCATCTATCCCTCAAAACAAAAACATTCGTGCTTAAACTCACGCAAAGCCATGAAAGCATTGATACGGGGATTTTCCCAGAATTAGGCGTGTCTGTCGATAATCATCATAACTGAAAGTATTTTACCGGAGATTTCCACTGAAAACAAGGGATTTTTATCTTTTTTTTCCCGGCGGACTTTGCCGGCTTTCATAAGAATAGCCACTTTATGTAAACGTCCCTACAAAACGCGACCGCCTGTTCCGGAATCTATTATATCTCCCAATCTCAAATCTTTATAAGCAGTGCAGCGCGAAATCCAGAAGCCGGGCGCAATAATGGTTCTAGGGATGCTCTTCGAAAAACCGCCGCAATTCCTTCACCTGAAGTCCCAGCTTCTGATTAAGCGAACTCAAGACGCCTCGCTCGCCTTGCGAGCGCACCCGAGCGGCGTAGGTTTCGAACAACGCTTGCAGGGGCGCCTCTTCCAGCGACTTCAAGCAAGAAACTCGTTCTTTTTCCTTTTGAGCGGGAGAGGTAAACGAATCCGTCAAGACGTCCTCCTTCCAATAATAGGCGGGTTGAATTTTGAGTCCCGTTTCGTGCAGCAGAAGAACGAAGCGCAGCGTGTTTTCGAGATACTCCATATTGGATAAGCGCGTCCGATCCTTCTCCTTTACTTTCAACGCGGCGACTTGGTTCAAAAACGCTTCCGTCTCTTTTTGAACGTCATCCAGCAGACGTCCCCAATAAGGATGATAGGGGAAATATTCGTCGGAAGTGGCGCCGCCCCGGCGCGGCGCGAGAACCTGATCGATGTCGAAATGAGTCAAAATAGGAGCGATGGCGCGGGCGGCTTCTTTGCCGTATTCGCGTTCGCACCAAGCGAGATAGAAAGGAGAAACGACGTTTTCTTTTTCGGCTTTCTCCATCAACCGTATGCCATCCACTTTCGGAGGATTTTTCGCCAGCAAGCCCAAGGCTTCGAAATTGGCGCGGATATCCTCCGTGCGCCAATGGATGCCGATGACGCCGTTGATGCCTTGATTCTTCGCCAAGGCGATCTGTTCCGCCAAGAGAGAAACGCGAGGCTGCGGATGCCAAAGGCGGCGGTCGCCTTCCAGCCAAGGAATAATCCAAACTTCTCGGTCTTTCAGGTTTCCCATGATTTCCGGTTGGGGATGCCAGCCTTGAGCGGGATTGAGGCAAGAGAAGACGATCTCTTTGGGAGCGGCTTCGTCCAATCCTTTCAGAAGGGGCGGCAATTGGGTATCTTCCCCCCAGCCGCCGATGGCCATGCGGACATGAGGAGCTTTACGTTTCAGAATTTCATAAGCTTTTTGAATATAAGCCAAAGACCATACGCCGTAAAATTGGGAGGTTTTATCGTCGAGATAAGAAAATCGCTCAATGTTGGCGTTGTAATATTTCTCGAACTCTTTGGAGAAGGCGAATCCCTCGCTGGGGTTGTACATCTCTTCCAGCCAGAACCAAATATAATCGATGCCGGGAAAAGCTTGCAGCAGATTGTCGATATACAAATTCAACAATTCGATATTGGCCGAATGCGTGGGATCGGGAAGATAGGGATTGCTCAACATGGCGTCGGGAGGAATGATGGAATAAAACTCCGGCGGATAGACGCCGAACTCGAAACCGAGACAGAACTTGATCCCCTTTGTATGGGCGTAGTCCATAACGCGCTTCATCAAGTCCTGGGTGCGGCGATAGCGGTCTTCCTGATCCTTGGCGTCGAGAGCGCAGTCGGCGCCAAAAACTTTTTTCTTGAACCATTTTTTCGTTCCATAGAGAAATTGATCCGTCGTCAAAGGACGGTAGCCCCATCGCGCTGTAGCGGAAGTATCCAGTTCCGCCTGAGGAAGGACGTTGCGATACTCGACGCGAATAAGCGGTTCGACGTAGTTGACATAGCGCCGCGCGCCGCCGGTATAGCAGTGAAAGCCAACGAAATTCATATCCAGCGCCGCCATGCGGTCGAGATAGTCTTTGTAATCGTCGAAGTTCCAAGCCGTGGGGCCGGAGAGAAAATTGTGCCAAGGCAGCGTTCCCCGGATGGAAAAAGGCGAGTCGGCGGCCAACGCCGGGAAAGTCGATATCGATAAAACCGTCAAAAATAAAAACCATTTCCGCATGGATTGTTCTCCTATATAAAAAGGACATGGCTTATGATGTTCGTTGAATCTACTTGCGCGAGAATTCTTGCCGCTTCATCATCTCGAAAGATTCGCCAAATTTCAACCTCCGCATCGCAGCGAATATTCTCTCGCTTTCGAATTAAACATTTCACAACCAATTGGAAGCATCGTTCAGGAGAGGCGTAGTAACTTATTTATGTTCCGTTATTGAATCACGAAACCATGAAAAGGCGCGAATTCCACGAAATTTTCGAATCACGGATAGCATGAATATCACGGATTCTTTTGGATTCCACGGAAATATCCGATTCATGGAATGATCCCTTGTATTAACCGTTTAAATATTCTTTTTTTCGTGTTTTTCATTTTCATTTCGCGTTTTCATGATTCAAACGACGATCGCCATTAATCGCATTGTTTTTTATCGTGAATAACATGAATGAACAAATCTGCGTTTTCACGATGAATACTTGCGTCTATTTCCACAAGTATGATAGGAAAAATATCTAAGACAATATATAATCGAAAAAATATCGCTGTCGCATCGCAAGAGAATCGATTATCGAGGAAATAGAGATGAGTCCGCAACGAGTTCATGGAATAGGGCGCGAAGTGTTTCGCGTCGGCAAGGGCGCGGTTTTGATGCGCGAGGGAGAAACCGGAAAATGCGCTTATTTCGTGCTGGAGGGGCGGCTGCTGGTCGAAAGAGATTTCGGCGGCAAGAAGGAGATTGTCGCGGAAATCGGCGTCAATGATATCGTAGGCGAACTCGCCATTCTCGATGACGAACCGCGTTCGGCGACGGTCATCGCGGCGGAGGATTCCACGCTGCTGGTCTTGGACAAGTCGCGCATCCACGCCCTCATCCGCCATCATCCCAAAATTGCAGAAGTGGTTTTGAAACTGTTATGCCGCAAGTTGCGCACGGCCCATTACGCCGCCCACAAAAACATCGATCTGCAATCTCCGGAATGCTGGCGGCGGATCGGCGCGATTCTCTGCCTTTGCGCCGAAGTGAAGAAAGCGCCGCAAGATTTATTCATATCCTTTTTCGACAACATTAAAGCGTTGACGGATATACCCCTGCAACGGATCGGCTTGGTTCTTGAACGCTTGGAAAAAACCGGCGCCGTCCGAACTAACGGCGAGCAAATCGAATTCGTGGACCAGGCGATGCTGCGCTCCTTCCTGCTGCATTGCAACGAGGAATTTATCGAACAGGATTTTCCCCAACCCACTCCCTCCAAGCAATATCAGGCTCTGCAAGTTCTAACCCAATACTGCCGTCCAGTTGGTGAGGAGATGAAGTGGGTGGATTTGCCGCGCAAGGGAATAGTGGAATTGCTCGCTTCCTCAGATCTATGGAAGACGTTGAGTCCCGCCATGCAAATGCAGCGCGCCGAAGAGATGTTGCAATGCCTGACGGAGAGCGGCGCCATCGCTTTCGAAATCTCCTCGCCGGAAACGCTTCGAATTTACTTCGATAAAATCGAAGCGTATCCTAAACCGAAGCAAGAGATCGAAGCCTTCCAAACCATGAAAGCCGTTCTATTCCGGCCTGTTTCCTGATGAACGAAAAATCGATCGCCGAACGCAATATCCGCTTGCTGCAAGAGATCGATCCTGCGCTTCTGCAGCGGATAGAAAGGCTGTTGAAAGAACGGCGCGAGCAGCAAACGCCGCCGCGTTTTGAATTTCTTCCCTCCCCCAATGAAATCGTCTTATGCCGTTGGGCGCAGCCTTCAAGTCATGGTTGGATTCACGGCCCCGCCGACCCCCGCGACGAAGCGGAGAAGAGAGCGCGCGATTTGGAGGCGTCCCCTTGCGGACTCGCGGTTCTATGGCAAGCGGGAATGGGTTATCTTTCACGGGCGCTTTTGCAATCGAATCCAAGGCGGCGATTGATCGTCTGCGAAACGCGCTGGGAATTGTTTTGGGAATGGATCAACCGCTGGGATATGCGATCCCTGTTCGGCGAGACGCCGGTTTATTTGTTGATCGGCGACGATCCGGCATCCCATCTTTTATCGCTGCGCCGCCGCCATCCATCCTTATTCGAGCCGCCGGTTTTGTTTCTCTCCGGCTCGTCTTTAAATCTTGATGAAGAAAAACAATTCTTGCAGATTCAGGAACAACTGCAATCGCCATCTTCTCGTGAGCCTTTGGACGAGTCGAAAGATACAAACGTCTTCGCTCTGATCTCCAACGCTATACCGGACATTCATCCCGCCGTCTTGCGCGGGGCGGAAGCCAATGGGTTGCGGGCCATGCGCGCCGAACGTTCGCCGGCGCTGGCGCATCTCTTGAAAGGGAAAAACGCCTGGCGAGAAACGTGCGGATGCGTTCCCAATGTTGTATTGGGTTTTTACGGAAGTTTTTTTTCTTCCAAAGAGATGCGGTCGATGGGGGAGGCGGGCGTTCGGCGCGTGGTTTGGTTTTACGATACGCCTAATATCCGCTGCGAATCTATCGCCGAGGATTACGACCTGGCGCTGGCTTTCGATTCGTCTCACTTGGAAATTCTGCGTCCCCTTTTCGGCGATCGGGCGCAAACCCTATCGCCCGCGACGGCCTTCGACCAATTCGCACCCCCGCTGGACCCGCCGCCGAATACTCCGCCCGTCGCTTATGTCGGCGCTACCGGCCTGCGCTTGTCGCTGCCGTATTTAATGCAGAGTCCCGGCTTTTCCGCCCGATTGATTCAAGTGATCCGCGCCGCCGTCGCCCAATCGTTAGGCGAATCCGCCGACTCAATGCAAGCGCAGCTACGGGAAGAGACGCGCCCCTTTTTCGACGAAAACGATCCCATTTTTCCATGGCTGATTTATCAAATCGCGGCGGCGGAAATCCGTTTCGCCTTTCTGGCCGCCGCCCAACCTTACGGATTGGCGATTTACGGCGACGCGCTTTGGGGACAAGCCCGTTATACGGGCGGACTAACACAAGCTTACGCCGGACGCTCGTTGAAATACGATTGCGAAACGCCGCTGGTTTACGCCGCTTCCGCCATCAATCTTCATATCAACCATCCGCAAATCGTCGACGGCGTTCCCATTCGCATTTACGACGTTTTGGCATGCGGTGGCTTTCTCTTAGCGGAATATCGGCCCGTACTGGAAGAACAATTCGTCATCGGACGCGACCTCGACGTTTTCCACACGCCACAGGAATTGCGGGAGAAGATCGAGTTTTATTCGCCCCGCAAAGAGTTGCGGCGGGATATTGGCGAGCAGGGAAAACAGACTGTTCTCGCCAATCATACCTACCGGCATCGCATCAAGGAATTGTTAAGTATGTTGAGGCTCTTGCAAAATTAATGAAATCCGTCTTAAAATTCTCCCCCCAAGATTGGGGGGAGTTAGAGGGGGGTTGATTTTAATGGACTTACGTCAACCCCTCCTAACCTCCCCCAAGCTTGGGGGAGGAATAAAAGAATTTTGCATGAGGCTCATGTTGAGAGAATAAAAATAATTCCCCCTTTTTGGGGCGCCAAGTGCAAGGTTTTTTCTGCCCTTGAGTAATTTAGAGGGCAAAGGAACAAGATTCCTATGCGCAAATGAAAAAAATTCCGCCGCCTTTTAATTGCGGCTATACTACTCCAATATTGTCAGCCTCGAACCGCCGGATAACATCATGCGGCGCATAGGAAAGGAATTACGAATATGACCAACAGTTCTATCGATCGCCGGAGATTCATCCAAGCCTTGCCTTTGGCCGCCGGGGCCGCGTCCCTGGTTTCTTGGGCCGCCGAAGAGAAGAGCCGGATCGTCGAAATTCATCGTCCTGGCATCCTGCAAGAGAACAACCGTCCCGATGCGGCGGGAACGCAGGAGATGCTGGACAAGGGCATGAGAGAATTCACGGGCGAGAAATCCCGCCGCGATCAATGGGCGAAATTCGTCTCCAAAGATGATGTGGTTGGATTGAAGGTCAACGGCTTGGGCGGCGCTTTGATGTGCACTAAAAAGGAATTGATCCAGGCCGTCATTCAAGGGCTGTTGGACGCGGGCGTCAAAGAAAATAACATCATCGTGTGGGATAACCGCACCTCGTTCGTTACCGCCACCGGTTTCGCGGAAAATGTAGGCAAGACCGGCGTGAGAGTATACGCCTCCGAAAATCCCGAAATCGGCCACGACCAGAACGCAACGCAAATCGAAGCCGGTTCCACCCATTTATCCAAAATCCTGACGGAACAGATTACGGCGCTCGTCAATCTTCCCATCATGAAAGACCATCCCATTGCGGGAACGACCCTTTCTCTGAAGAATATTTCCCACGGCGTAACGGACAATCCCGACGCCTTTCACGGCGGGAAATGCCATCCCTGCATCGCGCAAATCAACGCGCTGCCTGTAGTGCGCGCTAAACATCGCCTGGTAGTGATGGACGCGCTATTAGGCTGTTGCGACGGCGGACCGAGATACAAAGCCAGCGGCGTCGAGAAGTACGAGTCGATCTTCATCGCCACGGATTGCGTAGCCATAGACGCCATGGGAACCGAACGCATCGAATCGGCGCGCAAAGCCAAAGGCCTGCCCTCCCTCGCCGAAAGAGGTCTTTCCACCAATTATATAGCGCTAGCGGCGAAAGCCGGTTTGGGCGCTAACGAGAAATCGAAGATCGATCTCCAACGGATGGAGGGGTGAGGAATATTCTACAAATATCCCCATGATCGAGCCGCAGAGCCGAACGTCTGCGGCTCAGTTCATATTGTTGTTGCGCTAAATGCGCATTATCGCTGCCATCGCTTCACTGGTTTTCAGAAACAATTAACCATATTCATTTTTTTTTGTTAATTCTATAAGCGCATCGATAATCGCTTAATAGAGGCAAAAAGAAACAAGATCGTTCAAATGCAGGATCGATTTGTTTATTCAATCGATTATATGTTTTTATAAGAAAGGGAGCGTCGTCAATGAAAAAAACCTACTTTCGATTATGTGCAGTGTTTTTGCTTTCGCTTTTTTTAAGTCCGTTATCCTTATTCGGTTCGGAACTCGATATTGTAAACAAAGTATTGGAGGAAGGGAAAACGGTTGTAGAACAAAAAATGAATTCCGGACTGCGCATTCAAGGAGAATTATCTTTTGTAAATCAGCATTTCGATCAGCCGGGGTGGAACCGATTTTTTACCATGTCGGGCATGACAATGCCAATGCTTCGTAAAGACGCCGAAATTTTGGAAGAATTCGCTAGCGGCAATCGGTATCATACCACCGTTTCAAAAGTAGTTCGCAATGCTCGTTCCATCAGGTTGGAAGACATAAACAATCCCGACAATTCATTTACTACTTCGCATCGTTCGATTGGTTTTCGCGATGCGAACGTTAACGGCGCCTGCGTAGTCTATGAGGATGAGGATAAGGTTATGCCGTATTGGGTCATCGATCCGCGGAAAGATAATATAACTTACGAAGATAACGATTATTCTTTATTGCGCGTACTTTCCGATCCTTTCTTCGATCGCGCGCCATTCAACATTAATAAAATGATCGAAAATCTAAATGGGAAAGCGGAAGAACTTTTTCACACCTCAACGTCGCAGGATGGAGAACAATTTACGATTCAATGCGCGAATCCGATTCTGCCCAACTGCGTTATGATTAGCCTTACTTTGTCATCGAACAATCCAGAAAAAATTTATTCGATATCTAGATACTACAATGATGGCAGCCTATATATTTGCAGGCTTTATCATTATTCTGACAACTCTATAATACAGTCAATCGAAGATTTTCAATTCAATGAAGAAGGATTGGTCAAAGACGTCAACGACAATCTAAGAGAAAAGGCGTCAACTTACATCCTTTATACCTACCATGAGTTTACTCCAGAAATGAATTTCGCCGACAATTATTTCGATCCCTCAACCTATATTGTCAATGGATCGAAAGTAGAGGATCGCGTGAATGGAATCTATTATATTGAAGGAAAGAAGGATTCCGTCATCTCTCTGGAAGAAAAAATGAAGAATGTCATTAAACCCAAAAGTTGAAATATACCTTTCTAACTCCAATGAGCATTATTAATGAGCAGCGCAAAGTTTCTTAGGTAAGGCTATTTTATTTCATTTTACATCGCAAAGCCAGAATTTTGTCGTAAGAATCTAATTTTTAAAAATCCTCGTCATCCTTGCATCCTGGATATCATGATTCAGCCATTCGCTTCCATTTCAAGAAAATCGCTCCGCGATGCGTTGAGCGAATTCGGCGAGAGCGTCATCCCTAGCCCCCGCGACGGCGACGGCGTCGCCCGATCGAACGCGTTGTTGCAGCATGTTCAAGGCTTCTTCGCGGCTGGCGGGTAGATGAACGTTTGGCGGGGGGATTTTGTCCGCTAAATCTTTGGAGGAGATGCTTCGATTCGTCGTGCCGCCTGCGTCATAGACTGGCAGGAGATAGAGATAGTCTTCCGGACGCAAGCCCGCCGTTAACGTTTGGGCGAAGCCGTCGAGATGGAAACGCAACGGCTGGTAGCCGTGCGGTTGGAAGACGAGATGAAGGCGGGGATAGCGCAGTTGCAGCGCTTCCAGCAGCGCCGCGATCTTGTCAGGATTGTGGGCGTAATCGTCGAAGACGGCGACGAGGCCGCAACCGTAGCGCTGCAACCGGCGGCGGATGCCGGGGAAAGTTTTCGCTGCTTCCTGGAGAGTACGGAGAGAAGCGGAAGGCGCCGTTAGCCGAACCGCCGCCAGCGCAGCTAATAGATTGGCGGCATTGTGGCGGCCAATATGCGGCGTTTCGAATCGCTCGCCCTCGAAGAGAAATCCTACGCCGTCCGGCAAATGAAAAACCGCTTGCGGAGCGGGTGGCGCAAACCAATGGATGCGCGCATCGCTTCCTAAACGATCCGCCAAGGCGCGGCAGCTGCTATCGCTTTCATTAAGCAGAAGGATCGCTTGGACGTTGCGGGAAAATTCATAGAAGATATCCAAATTTTCTTCCAAAGAATGATGATCGCGGGCGATATTGAGAATGAGAGCAGTTTCCGGCGCGAAACGCAGCAGGGATTTGTCGCTCTCGTCCAGTTCGACGCAAGCCCATTGGCCTTGAGAGACGTAGACCTGAGACCATCCCGTCATACTGTCTGAAGCGTCGAGGATATCCGAGCCGCCCACGAAGCAGCCGAGCTCGCCGATCGCCTGCAACAACCAAGCGCACATAGCCGTAGTTGTCGATTTACCGCTAGTTCCCGCCACGGCGAGAAGACGATGCCCGGCGATTTGGTTCTTGAGTTCCTCGGAACGATGCAAAAGAGGAACGCCGAACGATTCGGCTTTCAAGCGGTCGGGATTGTCCTTTTCTATAGCTGTAGAATAGACGGCGCGAACCGTCTCGCGGGTAACGCCGCTTCCATCTTGAGGAAAAATTTGCGCGCCCAAATCCATAAGCCGTTGCAAACGCAAGCGGATGGGAGGCGACAGGGATTCCAAATTGCCGGGATCGCGAACCAGCCGGTCGGAGCCGGTTGCGCGCATTCCCCGCTTAAGCGCCAATTCGGCGAGTGGCAACATGCCGCTGCCCGCGATTCCGATGAGATGGATGGATTCCATATTAGAGATTCAATAATACTTTTAAAATATTGCGTGATGAAAATCTATAGCCCAATAGCGTTGCTTCAACATTAAAGTCGAGTAAACGGTTATTTGCATTCACCAGAGAACACCGGCAGTTTTCTTAAGTCCTTATAGCGAGGAGCGCCGGTCTGATTATTGAATAAATCTATATTTTTCGCCGCGCGCATTCCAATATAGAATCCATAATCAAGAATCAAAGCCATATGCCTCTTTCCGGCCTCTTCTTTGACAAAACCTTCATGGACAATGTGGAGGAGTCGCAAATCGATTAATTGCAGGATGCCCTTATAAACTGGATCGGTATTCTTGATCTCAACTAAAAAAGCGTTCTTCTTTTTCCGTTTAATACAGAAATCACGAATTTGACTGAGGATCTGGTTGGTTTTTGAAAGCGCGCCCGATGAATCGAGTTCAATATATCGAAGTTTATCATTTATTAAATCGGAGGCCGCTGTATTTATATTTGTAACGGTAATGCGGGATTGATTTCGGACAGTGGCTTTTGAAATTGCTTGTGAGAAGATATTCAGCGCATCGCGAGGCACGCCGGCCGCAACCCAAACTAGACGATTCAAAACATCATTCGAACTGCATAGACTGCGCGCCGAGGGCAAACCGCAATAGGCTGCATGAGCATCAAGTATTTTACAGATATGATCGCAAGCTTTATCCGCAATAGTGAGGTTATAATCTAATTTGATTTGTTGGGCGTCATGGGGAGACTCCATACCGGTTCGAGTCGCAGCGTCCCAGAACTTCGTAAAAGTCTCTATGGCGGATAACTTAATATAAACGCGAGCGCCTTTAGAGAAGGAGTAAAGAAAATGAAGCAACTTGGGTTGCAGATTAATGTCAATTACATGAAAGTCGTCTAGGAATATCACAAAATCGTTCGATGAGTTTAGAATTATATTCATTAGTCTTTTAGTGTTAGGAAGCAAATTCTTTATTTCCTTCTCGGATGATTCTGCCGAAGACTGGGCAAGCAAACGAAATCGTGAAAGCAAATCATTTGCAATTGCTTCTTGGGCCGCGAATTTGGACGCTTGCTCAAGGATAGTTGCAATGATATCGACGATAACATTTGTATCATTACGTTGAGAGTACGCTTGCATGTCTACCCAAGCGGAAGGCAGGTTTTCTTTTTCTCGCAAATGTAAAGCGTAAAGAAGAAGAGTTGATTTTCCGGAGCCTCTGCGCCCTAAAACGAAGTGACTGGCTGCTGAAGTAATCATATTCTCAGCACCGCTGACGGAATGGATATAGCGCGAAAAAAAATCGGCTCCAAAACTATCCCGACGAATTGTAAGGCTTTCAGAAAGCGTACGAGCAAATAATTTCACTTCCGGCCCTCTTAGCAAGTCTTTGGAGGGTCGCTTTTTAAGCGTCGCTTTCGGGGGAGATGAATAGTTAGGGAATGATTCCGAGATTATATTTTCAAGGATGCTAAAGAAACGATTGGTCGGGTTTGCAAGTTGGATTATCAGTATATCTCCGTCGGGACGTTCGCGTAATTCGTAGTTGAGATCCGATAAACCGGACTTTTTTTGAAACGCCTGTAAAAGAATGCTGTGATTACTAGATAAAACTGGCTTCATCTCCTGCGTATTCATATTTTTATCCCCTTTCCAGCAAGGAAGGTTTTGGCATCCGCAATAAACTGGGTTACTAACTCCATCGCCTCGTTTGGCGTAAGGACTAGATCGTTCACAATCACAGTATGATCGTAATCGGCGAGATTTCTGTCGTCTCTTAAATTGCTAAGATTATTCTTATAAAGAGGGCAATTGGGCAAGTCGACAGGCAATTCTGTGATTTTCTTATGTTCGCTGGTTTCTGTTGAATAGTATCCTTCATGAGCCAGCTTGATGGATCGCGCAATATTGTAGGCGCCGTAATAAAGGCGCGAGATGCGCTGGCGCCATTCTTTTTGGGGGATGCTGCAAGCGAAGTTATAGTGATCCATACCTAGATTGAAAAGTCCTTGGACGTTGTTAGCAATCTCTGTATCAATTGCAGAGATTGCCGCCGAATCTAATATGTATGTGAGATTAGACCTGACCTTCTGACAGTTACCCGTTGCCAGCAAGATGTGAGGCGACTTCGGCATAATCCGATACTCCTTTCAGAGAGTAGAGCGTTCAAAGTCTATACGCAAAGCGTCAACGCTAACGATGGATTCCATTTTCCCCCGTTTACGCTTAGCGCCGATGCAAGATCGAATCCGTCCCCGTATACATGCCTTGCGCGTTCAATTTGAATTCGTCGGGATTGGAGGAGGCGAACAACGCTTCCTCCATCGTTATGATTTCCTGCTTGTAAAGATTCAATAGGGATTGGTTGAAGGTCATCATCCCTAAATCCTGGCCTTTTTGCATCAGTTCTTTCAGTTTCCAAAATTCGCCTTCCATCAGCCCTTTTTTCACGCTGGGCGTGCTGCGCAGAATTTCCAGCGCCGGGATGCGCCCCGTTCCATCCTTGCGGCGCAAAAGCCGCATGGAGACGACGCCGCAAAGTGAGATAGAAAGTTCATGCCGCACCTGGGCGCGCAGATAGTCGGGAAAATAGTTGATGATGCGGTCCAGGGTGTGGGATACGTCAACGGTGTGCAGCGTCGTGAGCACCAGATGGCCGGTTTCGGCGGCGGATACGGCGGTCATCATCGTATCCATATCTCGCATTTCGCCGATAAGGATGACGTCGGGGCTTTGGCGCACTACTTGACGCAGGGCATCCTTGAAATCCAACGTGTCGTATCCCACTTCCCGCTGATTGACGATAGATTGCTTGTCGGTGTGGATGAATTCGATGGGGTCTTCGATCGTCATGATGTGGCGGGAGAAATTGGCGTTGATATGATGGATCATCGCCGCCAGCGTCGTCGACTTGCCGCTGCCCGTCGCGCCGGTGATGATGACGAGGCCGCGCGGCAACTCGGCCAGCTGTTGGATCGCCAACGGCAGATGCAAATGCGCGAAAGTAAGGTCGGCATCTTTGATGAGGCGCGCTACTAGTCCGATATGTCCTTGCTGCCGGAACAGGTTGATGCGGAAGCGGGAACTGGAATCGGGCGAGTAGGCGAAATCGAGGTCGGGACGCTCGCAGAAGATCCGCCATTGATGCTCGGTCAAAATTTGCTTGGCGGCGGCTTCCATATCGCTGTCCGCAACCAATTCCGCTTCGATTCGGCCGACGAGTCCATTGACGCGGAAGGCGGGAGGGATTCCAACTTTCAAATATAAATCCGAAGCGTTCTTCTCGCGCATGATCCCTAATAGTTCATGAATTTGCATAGCGTTATTCTCTCCTGGCGGCGTTTATGAGTTATGATATATCGGATTTAACGCGAAGTCATCCAAGCGGGCGATACGCTGGGGTAGAAAACTGGAACGCAAGAATGATTGAGGTGATTTATGTCGGAACGCATGAAAAAGCTCCCTATTGAAATTTCTTAAACGCGCCCTTCGTCTCTTGCGATTCTGCAATTTGAGGGACCGAAGGAGAATATCGACAAAGTCCTGCGCGCTGTGAAGCCATTTGGTTTTAAGGCGTCTTCTCCTATCGGAACAGATCGAGAATCGATTCCTTGGCGAGAAGCTTTTTCCGATGTCGATGAGGAGACATTGCCGGGGATTTGTCTTCGCGGAGCGCGCGAGAAAAAGGGAATCACTCAGTCGGCTTTATCGGAAAAAACCGGAATCCCGCAAAGGCATATCTCCGAAATGGAAAACGGCAAACGGCCGATCGGCATGAGGAACGCTCGAATATTCGCCAAAGCGTTGAACGTTGGAGATAAAATTTTTCTTTGATAGCAATCCATGCCATATGGCTGCGGGCGCCCGCAGGAAAAGAAGAGGTTGATAGGGAGAAGAAACAGAATAGAATACTCTCCAAGCGCGAGGATGGCGGAATTGGCAGACGCACTAGACTTAGGATCTAGCGCCGAAAGGCATGGGGGTTCGAGTCCCCCTCCTCGCAAACTCCATAAAATCAATAAGTTATAGCAAAAAATAGCAGTCCGATTCGAAGATAAAAAATTACCATTTACCCCAGCATGCACCCCTCAAGATACCAAGAAAAAGACATAGTGGGGATTTTTTAATAAAACCGCCGTCTTTGCCCCAAAAGCATTCTTTTTTCTTTGGAAGTAATTTTCTTCATCCGCGCCGCTTCTTATCGCCTGGACTAAAATCCGCCCGCCGCGCAACGGTCAAAACAAAATCCGTCCAAGACCTCTTGTCTTGGGCGGATTTGCTAAAGGAGAATCGCCCGGCTCTCCGGGCATCGTGGAAATTCTTCCACCGTCACGAGCGGCAGAAGGAAGGAATACTATTCAGGAATAATGCCATCAATCACACAAAACCATTTTGGACGGGCGACAAGTACATCCATTCGCGCAGTCGCCTTCAGCCAAATTTGATGTTTCGTGAAGGCGTCGACTTCATGCGCAATTTCAATGGTTATGTTATCGCGGATTCCGAAATAACGAAAAAAGATAACCCAGGCCAACGGCCTGGGAACAGGATCAACAAAAACCTTAAGCCCTGAATGGGCGAAATAATTAATTCGTATTTCTTCTCTTCATACGGCTAAATAGATAATTCCCTTTTTTACCTCTCATCCCATTGCCAAGACTGATCTCGTAGATTCCAGCCTATCTTGCGGCGAGAACAATCTAACGAACTTTGAATCGAACTCGAAATGAACCCAAATATTCGAAGGATACATTACATGCAATTTTATTTTCATTTGGGAGCGTTGTGTTTCCATGATGTCAATGATGCCTACGATAAGCAAACGAATCCTCCGTCCGGAACAGGGGTGGCCATGCATCCAGAACGGTTATCTCGCCGCCGATTTGCACGTTCATTCCACCTGTTCATATGACGTACTCCCCTCCCAGGAATTTCAACCCGAAGCCATCTATCGAAAAGCCTTGAATCTTGGCATGGATTACATAACGATAACCGACCACGATACGATGGCGGCGTACGATGTCATTGGCTGGGATCGGGAACATCTCGTAACCGGCGTGGAAATGAGCCTTCTGGACAGGAAACGGGTAGGCCATACCATTCACGTCAACGTGTACGATTTGAAAAAATACCAGTTCGACGAACTGCTTCGCATCGCGCAGCATGACCAAAACATCGAAACTTACATCGGCTGCCTTCGAGATCAAAAACTGCCCTATTTATACAATCATCCTTTTTGGTTTTCTCAGGGAGATCGACCCAATTACCGGGCCGTAAAAGATATCGTCGAACTTTTCCCCGTCATCGAATACAACATGAAGCGCGTCCGCAGGAAAAACCTTCTTGCCTTAGGGATGGCGATGATGGAACGGAAAGGAATCCTGGCTTCGACGGACACGCACATCGGCAGAATCGCGCAGTCGTACACCCTGGCGAAGGGAGATACTTTTCGCGAATATTTCGCCAACATCTCCCAAGGAAACGCGTATATCATTCCGCAAGATTTGGATTTGCAGAATTTGAATTCGGAAATCGTAGGTTGGATCGAGCTCTTATTCCGCTTGGAAAATGTTTTGAGGGGCCGGGCGCACTTCACCGGGATCACGATTCTTGACTGCGCCATCAATTTCCTGGCGAACAACACCAGCGACAATTATCCCTATTCGTTCCCTATCATGGAATCTTTATCGCGCAAGATCGTGAAAACCGGTTTCTTCTCTTTTCTTTATTTGTTCCAACAAAACATGAACGCAAAAAAAATCGGCAAAATACTGGATATTCCTTCTTTGACGTTCGACACAGCTCCATAGAAAGAATATTCGGATCGATAATCCATTAAATTTTTGATAGGGAATAGCCATCATGCCTGTAAACACAGCTATTAAAATCCGCGAGGCGGTGGAGAATCGCTCCACGGTCAGTATTCGCCGCCTGCAACAGCGTCTCTTTAGTTATTGGTTCGACGGATTGGTCTACAACCAAATCTGGGAAGACCCTCGCGTCGATATGGAGGCCATGGAACTGGATTCGAGCAGCCGAATCCTGGCGATCTCGTCCGGCGGTTGCAATTTGTTGAATTACCTGGTCGCCGGGCCTCATTCCATTCGCGCGGTCGATCTGAATTTCAATCATATTTGTTTTACGCGGCTCAAACTGGCGGCGATGAAGCGCCTTCCCGACTACAATCGTTTTTTCCAATTTTTCGGAAGCGCCGACCGAGAGGCCAACATTAACAATTACTACCAATACATTCAACCGCACCTGGACCGGGAAACGCGCCAATATTGGGAAACGAAATCGCTGTTCCGCAAATCCCGCATCCGCTTTTTCGCCAACAACGTTTATTCCTACAGCGCGATGGCCAACTTCATTCTTCTGGCGAATGTTCTCTCCAAGCGGTTCGCGAAAGATCCGCAAGAATTGTTGGCCATCCAGGACTCTCGGGAACGGGAAGAGTTCTTCGAAAAACATTTCGCGCCGTTTTTCGATCATTGGCTGGTGAAAGGTTTGGGGCGGCTGCCGTTTTTGTTTTACGGTTTGGGAATCCCTCCGCAACAGTTCGATTCCATGAAGAAGGAATGCAACGGCCAGTTGAATCGTCTTTATCGCAAACGCATTAAAAGCCTTGCTTGCGATTTTCCGATCGAAGAAAATTATTTTGCCTGGCAGGCCTTCTGCCGCCGATACGACGTGAATCGTCGAATCGCGATTCCCGACTATCTGAAAGAAGAAAATTACGAAACCATTAAAAAACGCATCGATGCTATCCATCTAAATTACACGTCGTTGACCGAATATCTTCACCAACAGCCGGACAAATGTCTGAACCGGTTCGTCTTTCTGGATTCGCAGGATTGGATGGATGCGGCTGCGATCGCCGAACTATGGACCGAAGTCGTCCGGACGGGAATGCCGGGAAGCCGCGTTATTTTCCGCACGGCCTCGAACGAATCTCCCATTGAAACCGCATTGCCGGCCCATCTTCGCAAACATTTCGTTTACGAAGAAACTCGATCGCGGGAATTGTACAAAAAAGACCGGTCGGCGATTTACGGCGGCTTCCATCTTTACGTTCTGCAATAGAAACCGGAGGCGCGCTATGGAAACGACGTCCAACCATGCGCTTCTCATGGATCGCATCTATCGTTTTCAACGGTATATCTACGATTTAACCCGTAAATACTACCTGTTGGGTCGAGACCGGTTGATCCGCCAGATGCGGATCGAGCCTGGAGAACGAATATTGGAAATCGGCTGCGGAACGGCCCGCAACCTGATTTTGATGGCTCGCCGCCATCCTCAGGTTCGTTTTTACGGTTTGGATGCTTCCAAGGAAATGCTCATCACGGCGGAAGCGAAGGTGAAACGCGCCGGGCTGGAAGATCGAATCGCATTGCGCCAATGCTTGGCGGAAGAACTGGACGCCAAAAAAACCTTCGATCTGGACGCCCCCTTCGATGGAATCTTCTTTTCGTATTCCCTCTCCATGATCCCCGCTTGGAAAGAAGCGCTGCAAACGGCCTTCGAACAACTGCAACCGGATGGAAAACTCGCCATCGTCGATTTCTGCGACCAGCAAGACCTCCCGCGTTGGTTTCGCAAGATTCTCGCCGCTTGGTTGTTTTGGTTTCACGTCCGGCGCGATCCCGCACTGTTAAATTTCCTGCCGATCCTTTCCAACCGCGAACAGGCGAAGCTGCAAATCGAATACCTTTACAAACGCTACGCTTTTATGGCTACTATTACAAAGCAGAATTGAATCCCGCAAACGGAGAAGGATTAATTCCAGCCTGCATTTAGATTAATGCCAATAATTTCCCTCGCCCCTCTAAGCTGAGCCTTACCCGCAAACCGGTGGGAATCATCAAGGGAAGAAAAACCCTTGTCCTTTCCGCCCCCTATATTGAGATATTATTTTTTCATATGATGTATTATGAATCTCTCTCTCTCTCTCTCTAATAGCCTTATCCTTTATATATTTGCAAATGATGAGTAATTAATTATTTGAAATATTTTTATATTTTCTCTTGACAAATCTCTCTAAATTCGATATAGTCATAATAACGGCGATAAACCATATTTAGAAATTATAAACGTATTTAGGCCGATATTGTATAGACAAATATTTATTTATTATAAATATTTGTAAACAATATTATATGGAGGAATCGTTATGAGAGTAAAAATATTTATTTCTTTAACTTTATTCTTATTGGCAGGAATGAATTTTTTCGCCTTTTCCGAGGCGCTGGAAAAAGGTTCTATCGCCGATCGGCTCGCCAAAGGCAATAGCGCCATTCTCAACGAAAAAGACGAAGGCGTTTTAACGAAATCGCTAGGCGATTTAGTGAAATACGCTCACGTTATCGGCGATTTGCCGTCCATGGTGGAAAAAATCGATTTGCGTTTGCAGAATGAAGAGAAATCCTCGAATCTCTATCGCCAATTGGTTTTGAACAAGGCGCAACTCGCCGGTCGCAACAGCCAGTGGCAGGAAGCCAAAACTCTTTTCGAACAAGCCATTGCGGAAAATTGGCCGAAAGCGATTCCAACTTATCTCGACTGCATGACGGCGGTCGGCAAAAACAAGGAGCGCTGCATCGAGGAATTCAACCGTTGCGTGGGCAAGCCGGACTATCTCGATTATCGGGAACGCAAGGAAGATTTGAGCGTTTTTCGCACCGTCCTGCTCTTCGCGAAAGAAGACGATTCCGCCATTTCCGCCGTCCGCGACGTGTTTCCTTATCTGATCTTCAACGACAAAAAACCTATCCTGCTCGAACTGACGCGCGCTTTGTGTCTGGCGGCGGACAGCCTGTTCGATGAATCGATCAAATCGTTGCAAGCCATCGATACTCTGCTCGCTGATAAAAAGGAAGACGAAGAATTTTATAAAACCATGCCTCTCTATATCGCGTGGACGATGTTCGAAGCGGGAAGCGATTATGATGCGGCGCGCGAATGGCTGAAAGTCTTTTATCAACGCAATCCCGACGATGCGGGACACGTCTTGGGGCGTATTCTGCGCATCGCGTACTTCTTCGACCGCAACGGCGGCAAGCGGCATATCATTCCCGAAGTGACGGCGTATTTGAAAGACTCGCCCATCTTTTCCGATGCGGCGATCCGCGAGCGCGTCAATAAAGAAGTTCTGACCAACGAGCAAATGCGCGCCACTATGCCCAGCGATTTGTACTGGCATGTACTGGAACTACATGCGCACGGCTTATCCTGGCGTTTTCAGTGGGAGGAAGCGGCGGCGGCTTGGCGGGAACTTATGAAGGAATGCTACCCCGCTACGCCTACGGGCGCCAACGCGGCGATGAGCCTGGCCGTCTATATCGCTTCGAAGAATAATCCCGGCGGGAGGGATGTCTTTGGCGCTATAGCCTTACTGGAAGATATCGTCCAAAACGCACCCTTCGACGATATGCTGCCCCACGTTTACCGCCTGCTGGCAAAATATACGGGAATGTCTGGGCAATACGAAAAAGCATTGGAAATTTTACAGGAAGTCTATAACCGAATTCCGCCCAAAGCCAACGGCGAAATGGGGGAATGCCTGAGACTATCGAAAGAGATGGAGCAAGGCATCCGCAAGATCATTAGAGACAATCAAAGTTACCTGGATTATAAGGCGAAATTGAATCGTAAAGTCGACCATGAAGAAATGATCCGCCAACGAAACGAAGAAATGAAAAAAAGAATGCAAAATCAATAAAGGAGAGGGAGAATTGATTATGTTCGCCATGCGATCTACGATAAAAACACTCTTGACAGCGATTTTTTTGTTTCTTTCTGGATGGAATTCCATTACAATCCAGGCATGTCCGCCGCCGCCGGAATGCGACACGCCGGACAGATACGTCATGCATGCTACGGAAAATTCGACGGTAATCGCTTATTCCGAAAATGGAGATCATTTGTTTCTAAGTCATCGCAGTGCGCCTCATTATATAACATACGAGCTGATTCCGCAAAATAACATAGGCGGATTATGGACGACGTGGAATTGGTCGACGGACGGCTGCGGCTTTTGCAACTTGCAAAACGCAACCTGGAATTATTCCGGTGGCCAGGAATATACAAGAAATGCTGCGTATATTGGAATCATGTATTCGAGCGTGGGAGCGTTCTCGGTTACGGGTAAACATAACGGCTACGCCTGCACGAAATTCCCTTATGGAGATTATATCATCCCCGGCAGCAGTAACATTTCTATGAGCGGCTACGTCATCAAAGTCGACATCACCCGCAATGGCTCCGTCATAACGGATACGCAGCAAACCGTGGACTCGGGCGCGCTGATCAATTTAGGCTGCTCCATAACGCCGAATGATGTGTATATTTATTCGATTGGCTTTGCGTGGACGGTTCCGGGAAGCAAAATAAAAAGCTATACCTATTCCACTAATTTAGGGCAAGTCGTCGATATCGCTGGAAGCGATTTGGACGATCCTACGGTCAGCTATTATTGGGTAGACGGCGGCGATGGTAAATATGTCTATTGCGACGTCTCAATTGCCGGACATACTTTTTGGGGCGGAGCGCCGTTTAATGTAAAGCGGCCGACATGTCAGGTTGTTACTAATATCAATAATTATGCTGGTTATTATTTGGAGAATTCATGGATTATTAGTTTAGGTAATATTTCACAGAACTTAATAGGAATAACATTTACTGCTTCGTACTCAGCCAATGGTACTAATGGAGTTCCTTACTGGATTCAGGTTATCAATCATACTCTTCGCGAACATGTAGATAACAATTACATTTTTAGCAGATTTGAAAAATATAATGTATCTGATGTAACCATACCTTATGGTACAGGATTATTTATTGAAGATACTCCTAACAAAATTGTTCCAGCAAATTATATGGCATCTCAAGCATCGGATAGTTATAGCACATGGTTAATGTTTAAATCAAACATTGGTGGTTCAATACCAGTTCCATTATCTAAAATTGATTGGAACTGGTCGGTTCAGTCTATACATAGCGGCGATTGGGGTTATGTTGGAAGTCGCGACGTATCAAGTCCAACTTATATTTCTGCTTTTCCTTTTCCACAATGGAGTGGAAATATTAATGACTAGATTTTAATTGAATATAAATCATAAGATTAATAAAGGAGAATCAAATATGTATACATACAAATTGAAATTATTCTATATCTTGTTTTTACTACTGAACAGTCTGAATTTATACAGTCAAGATACAAAAATCGATTTATCCATACCTATTTTATCAAAATATAAAATATTAAATTCCACATCAAAAATAATAATCGATAATGCAACGAAAGATGGCTGGATATTTGTAGAAAAGAAAAGTGATCGTCCAGAAGACCGATCCATCCGAGATAAAGTTCATGGTATTCTTACTTCCGAGAATGTGATTTACGAACCTTGCGAGCCAATCGTAATAGACGCTACATATATTAATATATCGGATAAAACAATCGATTATTATGACAGCCGTCCTTACGTTGACAACCTTATATATGTTTATAATGATAAAGATGAAGAAATATCGTTAACTATTTATGGAGAATCCGTTTTAGGGGATATTAAAAAAGGCATTATCGATGTTTTCCGTAATGTAATAATGTCGTTGAAACCGCAAAAACACATTCATTTCAAAATACTAATCAACCGCTTATTCGACATGACCCAAAATGGAACCTATAAGATCAACATAAAAAGAACCTTCTACGACAGGGAGAAGGGGACCTATTGCGAGGTGCCGACAAATACGTTGGAAATTATTGTATCTGACAAGAACGGCGAGCTTCCAACCATATTTTACAGCCCAAAATTGTCCAGAGAAGATGAGGCATGGAATAATAATATCAACAGGCCATCCTCTAATAATGACCAACAGAAAAATGAAAAAAACAATAATTGAAGTGAACTTAATGGCTTTGTTAATACTTTTAAGTATATTTAATCAAATTGCCATCGGTCAAAATTACAATAATGTAATAGTTTCCGAATTAACCTCGAATATTCAATTAGAGTCGAGAGTAAACGTAATATTATCGACGGCAACGTATGAACAACCTGCTTTCGATGAATCTCTAAAACAAAAAATTCAATATATCCTATCTACCGATAAAAAATACTACTTGCCATGCGAGCCGATTATTATTCATGCATCCTACTCAAATATATCGAAAAATGTTATTAGATTTAGCCGAGTTCGGGATTCATTAATCGAATATAGGAAAATATCATTAGTTAAGGAGAATAATGAGGAAGCTGCGCTTACTTGTTACGGAGAAGCGACGCTTGGAATACTTTTAAAGAATCGCGTCCTTTCTTCCAGTTATGTGAAGGAATTCATACTACCAAATAATTCGGCAGGTTATGCCATATTGATAAATAGAATCTTCGACATGACGCAGAGCGGAATTTACAAAATCAATTTGACGAAAACATTCTACGACAACGACAATAATACTTATTGCGATGTAACCTCCAATACGCTGGAAATCGCCATATTGGAAGATGTGGACAATCATCCAGTATTCCGCTACATACCGCCCCCGCCCGTCGATAGCAGCGTTTGGGACAAGTTTCTCGGCAGGACATCGCCTAATGATATCCGTCAGAAAAATGAAAAAAACAATAATTGAAATCATTCTCCTTATGGCTATTACTGCTCCCAACGTAATGGGGATGAAGATGATGTCATTTCTCCACCCTAACAATTAGGATGAGAAATTTCATAATTCCCCTAAAATCCAAGATTATCCTTGCGCTTCTTCTTATTCTATTCGCAGCGCATGTTTGTTATTTCTTTTATTCATACGCTTTTTTTCAGGTCATAGCTATAATAAATAATTCGGAGCATCCTCTCACAAAGGTAAAAATATATTATGGCAGCGATTATGAATATCGTTATTTTGCGGAGAGAATTAAGCCCGGGCAAAGAACGATCTTATTCTGTCATTTCTATCCTTGCGTATACATGAACATTTCTTATTTCATTAATAACATAAAAGTTGAGTATCAATTAACCTACAACCATAAAATATCAGAAAATTATTGCATTTATGTTGAAGGGGAAGGAAAAGTAGTTATCAAAAAAAGGATACCGATATTTTTTGCCCTTAAATCCCTTTATTTCTCTGGTCCAATTTGTTTTGAGGATATGCGGATGATGCCTTCATCAAAGTATTTTGAAGAGTGAACCGTCATTTTGACTTAATTATTATAACGGAGCAGTCGCCGATGAAAGCCAATGCCCTTTTTTCTATCGTTCTTTACCTATCGTCGATTGCCGCCTATGCGGAAGAGAATTCTAAGTACGATGCGTATTTGCAATTGCAAGGCGAACAAGAAAGAACGGAATTTATTAATCGCATGAGCCTTGATGATTTGATTTCGTGTAACAGGTCAGCCATCAGAAGTGAGAAAGGGAGGGAATGGGGGTAAATGGCCGGTGCGGATATATTCCCGAAGCGCGGCGACGAGGGTTTGGATCGGATGGTATCCGCGTCGTTTCAGCGTGCGA
>JBFMBP010000163.1 GCA_040755155.1 Candidatus Omnitrophota bacterium
CGAGAATTTCAATTTAGGGAGGCGGTCGCAAATTGCGATAACCTCTGAAATTTTCATGATTCCTTAGAATAAACGGCCAATTGGATTGTGCGCATTATATTCTTATCCTAAAGGGTAAGGGAGGGGGAGAGGAATTTGAAAAGCGACAATCTCAATGCAGATTGGTATTAATCCAAAAGGAATCATAATAGCTCTTTTACGTAGTTTAGAAGACATCGACCGCCTCAGCAAAGATATCCTCAGCTGGTTTCAATTGATTAGGATATCGCTTTAAAGATAGCGAAACGCGTCCTGGTTTTTTGCTTATTTTTTTCTGGAAAACATATTCGAAAAGAAAGCCATTCTTTTTCCTGGATCTTTGGCGGGCTTGGCGTCTGGCGATTTTTCCGGGGTTGTTTCCGGAACGGCCTCCGCTTCCAATTTGGAAATGACGCCCTCAAGAAAAGAAATGACTTTGGAAATGGAATCTGCGCTTTTTCTTTTCTTGTCCAAATTTTCTTCGTACACGGAAATCGTTTTTTCCAGCAATTCGCGGTTGAGGCTTTTTACGTCATTGACAACGTCGATCTTTTCTTCGTTTTTTAGATTTTGATAAACCTTTACAATGGTTTGCAGCGTTTGCGGAGTAACTTTCGATTTTACGTCCGGGAAATATTTTTTGATAAACTCCTTGGTGTAATCCCGGAATTTTTCCGAAAGGTCGATTTCGGTTTTATAAAGCGTATGTTGGGCTTTCATCTGATCGAGAACCGTTTGACAATACTGTTTGACCAAGGTTTTGATTTCGTTCTTGTTTTTACGGTTAAGTCCCATCCATTGGATGAACTCGCTCTTGGTGATATGGAGATTCAACGTACAATCGGCGCATTTTCTTTCCTGATATTGCAACGACTGCTCGATTTGTTTTCTTTCCACCAGCCCGATCTTGCCGTATCGGCTTTGGAAAAGAAGATAAAGTAGGTTTTTCGAAGATTTAACCGAAATCTGGCAATTTTGATAGCGCTCGTCCGCATCGACAGCGAGTTGTTCGTCCTTGCTCAGTTGCGCTTTGTTGTCTTTGAATTTGGCAAGATCGGCTAATACGCTGTTAATCGTATCGAAAACGAACTGGCCGTTGACCGTGCGCATGACTACGTCTTCGGATCGCGCGCCCGGATTGGCTTTAATATATTCCCTGACGAGCGTTTCTTTAATTTGCTCCGCCGCATGGCTGTATTCTTCATTTCGCATAGAATTATTTCCTCAAAGAAATAGCTGATCCGGCTCTGCAACGCTTATAGCGCATTATCAACAGAATACCCTCCGAGAAGATGTCTTTTCCCTCCCGGTTGGCGGAAACGTCAACTATCAGGTTGAATCATATGGTAATTGTATCTACAAAAGAAATAAATTCAAAAATTTCATTTCTTTGATCTCGCCGGGAGGGGCGGCTTCATTTTTTGTTGCGTTTTGAATCGCGGATATCGCGGATTTTTTTCGGATTTCACGGAAATATCTTTCACACAACGCGATTCCTTGCGCCACCTGTTTTCTTTTCTTTTTTTCGTGTTTTTCTTTTTCCTTTCGTATTTTCGTGATTCAAACGACGATGGCAAGAGATTCCATAAATTTCATATTGCGTATAACATGAGATAATAATTAGGCAGAAGATTGACGGGTTGCGCTTCGTTTTGAGCCTATCCTACTCAACAAAAGTGCGGATTAATGCGCCATGAAACACTCTAAACCTTTCCGTAATATTGAGTTAGAGCAGTTAAAAAATCCAGAATGCGCTAAGGAGTATCTTCAAATCTCTTTGGAAGAAACCCGCAAGGATGGCAATCGGGCCGCCTTTTTGCGCGCTTTGCGCAATGTGGTAGATGCGCGAGGCGGGGTAGTGAGTCTTGCCGAGAGGACAAATAAACCAACAAGCACGCTCTACAAGGCTATTTCCGAGGAAGGAAATCCCCGCCTTGATACGCTGGACATGATCCTAAACGATATTGGTCTGCAATTGTCCATTGATATCATTAAGCAAAACTGCGCTTAATAAAAAAATCCCCCTCCAAAATCATAAATCGACGTTTAAGGTTATTCGCTCGAAAAAACGTAGCCTAACTCCTTGTAATCATTATTCTCCCGGAAAGCCGCCGTTATTTGATCGATCAGTTGGGGATTAAGGCGCTGCTTCCATTGATCGGTTACGGCGGGATCGGGATCGCGATAGTACGATTCCCGGTCGTAATAGACGCCGTCGAGGCTGATTTCTCCCGTATGGGATTGGGCGGCGGGACGCAGCAGGCAATCGCTCCATTCCACGCCGAGAAATTCGCAGAGGGGCAGCAAAACGGCTTTCGGTTCCGCCGTGAGTTTCTCGAACAAAACAGTATTGACCCGGCTGGGACAGGCTTTGGCGGCGGCGGTTCCCGCGCGCACGCACTTTTCGATGCACTCGATGGCGTTTTCCAAGCTGACGCTGAAGGTTGGCGGCTTGATGCCCTTGTTGCGCGCTTTGACTCCTACCTGGATCATGGAGGCCACAATGGCGCGGGGATCACGGACGACGTGGATAAAATGGGCGGCGGGGAAAAGTACCAGCAGATCGCTGAAAACCAGAACGTTGAACGGCGTTTTCTCGCTTAAAAACCGCCGTCCGCGCCGGTCGGCAACAGGCAGGAGCAAGCGTTCTATGAGCGAGGCGATCCCGTCGTCGATATCTTCTTTGTTGCAGAAAACTTCCAGATTTTTTCCATCGGCGGAATGGAGAAAAGTGTTGCGCATAGTAACGATGTGGGGAAGATAGGTAAATTCCGGCCCGGCGAATATTTCGGGATGGCAATCCAGCATATTTTGCAGCAGAGTAGTCCCCGAACGGGGCGTCCCGCCGATGAAGATCAATCGTTCGCCCCGCTTTTCGCTGTTCATGGAATAGAACCTCATGCAAAATTTCATTATTCCTCCCCCAAGCCTGGGGGAGGTCAGGAGGGGGTTGCTTTAAGTCTAATAAAATCAACCCCCCTCTAACTCCCCCCAAGCTTGGGGAGAGAATTTGAAAAGCGGACTTTATTCATATTGCACGAGCCTCAAACAATGTAATCATTGCCCGCCCGCTTTGATCCATTCTTCGCTGAAATAAGCGTGTTTGATTGTTTTCAAATGGTAACTGTAAGTGACGTGCAACAATCCATCCTTGGTTTGGATGATGGACGGATAGTCGAAGCGTCCGCCGGGCGTGTTTTCAAGGTAGCGTTTCCATTTCCAGGTTTCGCCGCCGTCGTTGGAGAGTGAAACGGCAAGCCTATCGCGGGATTCTTTCGTATCGTTATATACCATCGCCAAAAGCCCATCGCGCAAGAGAACGGCTTCGATGCCCGCGCCGGGATTGGGCAGGGTAGTTTTGCTGACGGATGACCAGGTTATGCCATTATCCAGCGATTCGCTGCGCATGATGAAGCCTTCGTCGGCGCCGTCGCGGAAAAAGGCGATTAATTTCCCATCCGGCATACAAACCACGGATGGTTGAATGATACCCGCAGCGGGGACGACCTTTGAAAATACCCACGATTCCCCGCCGTCCGGCGTGATGGCCATGCCGGGGATGTCGAAATTCTCGTTGGCGAGCGGCAGCAATAGCGCCCCGTCCGGCAGAATGGTTGGATGGGCGCGCGGCATCCATCCCAAGCGGCGGTAATAGGGATTGTTCAGGCGCGAGAGCAGTTCCGAAGCGTAACGGGCGTTGGGATTGCTGCTGTCGGATTTGCGGCGCAATTCTCCGGCGATGCGGGCGGCGGTTTCGTCCAGTTCGTTGGGATGGACGACAAGAATGTTTTCTTTGTCCCACACTGGTTGCTCCGGCGTTTGATAATTGGAGGAAATCTTGTAGCGCAACAGACTGCTGCCCCACGTTTCCAAGGGAGCGCCCAGCATGGCGGTATGAAATAGCCATAGACGTTGCTGCTTGTCGACGATCAGGCAGGGATTGTTATCGGCGACTCCGAAAGTATCGGATATGACGAACGGCTCCGACCATCGACCGGCGCCTTGGCGCAGGCGGGCGGCGCCGATTCGCACGTTATCATGTTTGTCTTGATCGACAGTGTAATAATAGTCGTCCCGATCGACGCCGTTCTCGTACCAAACCGCCAAAAGATCGCCGTTAGGATATTCGACGACGCAGGAGGCGTGCACATGCCCGTGACTGACTTTTTCGGGATCGAAGATCAATTGCGAATGGAGGTTTTCTTGTGCGGAGGCGAGAGAAGAGATTGTTAGGGATGCTAATAGGGAGAGAATGATAGTGATCATAGTTTTTTCCTTTTATGTAGAATCAATCTAAGTTATCTGGTAAATATCCCAAGGATGTATCAAAATCCAATTCCCATAAACTGTTAATATAAGATGCCGCTCCATCGATATCGGGAAATAGACTCATCCGGTTAATGTTCATCTTATTTAAGTATTTAAGACATTCAATCCTATCTTTATTTGGATATTTGGTTGAGATGATGATTTTTTGGAGAATTTCTACCGTAGCTTGGTTACATTCCCAATTATTTTCGATATAAGATTCAAGATCGGACCCTGGGGGCATTTTTAAAAAAACTCCGCATTGGTTCAATAAACGATAACTTGTTTCTTTAGTGGGTAAAAAAAGTCTTGGCGCTGATTTATCGGGAGGATTTTTTATCATATTCCAACTTGATAAAAGACATAGTACAGCTCTTTTTTTTGGCGTTATGTACTCTTGATTGGGATTATGACAATTATTGTGTTCAAACGCAAAAAATAACGCGACGAAAGGTGAAAGAGTCCAATCCAGCATTGGAGTAGCAAGTCCATGCTGTTGAGCAAGCACCCACCATTCATCATCTGTAAGTTTAGGAGGATTTGCGCTTCGTTTTCCTTGAACGGCATTTTTGAAAGCTTTTAGATGAACTTCTCTGAGGGTAGGTGGACACTCAAAATATTCTGGATTTCTATCAAGTGTATAATTTGGAGTTCTTGGATATCTTTTTTCTAATCTATCCAATGTGGATTCAATTTTCCATTCAGCATTAGATTGTCCTCGATATATAAATGCAGGACAATTTGAATGATTTTCTAGAATAAAACCACTAAATTCCTCCCAAGAATTCAATTCATATTGAATAATTCCATTTACTTCCTTTGTACTATTCATAAACCACCTACGCGAAGTGAATTCAAATAAATATGAATCTATTATACCTTATCAATACAACGCCCATTCCTCCACGAACACCGGACGAGGGCCGACCGCTTTCTCGGCATAGTTCAAAAAGATCGGCGTTCGCGCTTTTACGAAGTCGCGCGCCAGCTGGGCGGCTTTTTCCCAATCCTTGGGCGTTTTATCGCGTCCCCACATCTCCGCTTCGGCGGGAACGGCGGCGCGCACTTCGTCGAGGCGTTGGTTCAACCGTTCCATTACGTGCGCTTCGTTTAGCGCCGTTTCCAGATAAGCGTTGGTTTTATTCCAAAACTTGGCTTTAAATTGTTCGTTTTTTAATGCCTTTCGAAAAATGTTCCCGATATCGGTATCGCCTGCGGCGTTCTCGAACGTGTTCTGCGCCACTTGGTAGCCGTTTATGCCTGAACCAAAGGAATATTCGACATCCCAGAGATCGAAGCGCCATTCTCCCGCCGCCGATTTTTCGCGCGCGGCGTACCAGTTGTGATGAGGCCAATCGTAGTTCTGCATCCATACGTTGAGGATGACGTAAGAGACGAAATTTTCCAGGTCAAGATATTCTAGCAAGTTCCCGTAATCCCCATCCGCCGAGAAGTCCCTGGCTCCGGTTACGAATGTCTTAAATAGATTCCATTCCTCCATATCGCCGTCGCGTAAAGCGCCTTCTACGATTACGTCATAAGCTTCTCCGCCCAAGTGTTGGCGATAGAAATCGTTATCCGTGCGCTCGGTGGGATTATACAATCCCCAATAGGTTCCGTTGATGTAGAGTTCGGCGAAGAGGCCGTCGCACGCCAGTTGTCCCATATCCATAAAAATATCGCGGCAAACCTGATCTCTGACGTTAATGACCGTAACGCGCTGCATTTCCCGGTCATACCCCCAGCTGTCGTTGAATCCAGCCCGCAGAACCAATTGATTGAAGCGCTGGACGGGATTGCCGGGAAACAGGGGATATTCCAGGCGGGCTTTGCCGTAATCGGAGCGGAAATAAAGCCGGAACGACTTTTTAGGCGAGCGGGAGCGCGAGGCGCCGCCATGAATGCGGACGCCGCAATCCTCTTGGAATCCGCGCCGTCCCTCCATCGTGAAGAATTCCACCGAGCAAACGCGCTCCCAGGCGCGTCCGTGTTGTACGGGATTGGCGTAGATGCCGGTTCGGCTGTCGAAGAGATCGGCAGGTTTGGCTACGAGAGAGAGAATAGGCAAAACCATTTTCTCCCGCATAATATACGTATTCGTTACGATATCGCTGGGGAAATAATTAGGGCGGAAAACGCGCGCGCGCACCGGCGTACTTACGTAGAAGCGAATAGGCTCAAGATAAAGCTCGCTCGTTTCCTCCGGCGGCGCGCCGTCAAGCGTATAGCGAATTTTAGTTTCCGGTTCCGGCGTGGATAATGTCAAATTGACGCTGTCGGGATATACGCCCGCCGCAACGGAAAAAATCGGCGCGGAGGCGAAGCCCGCTTTGCCGTCGGCGCCGTTCGCCTTTCCCGGCGTTGGATTGGCGAAATAAAGCCATGCCTTGCCGCCGGGAGCGCGTCCGTAGGAGATGTTGCGGCGCTGCTCGGGAAAACGAATCTCGTCCGCCGCCGTTCCGTTAGGCTGAAACAAAGCGAGATATTCGCCCTCGCGCCGCAGTTGGAAATTGGCGTGATAATTTCCTGGATCGAGCAGGCCATATCCCGTCGCCCAAATCAATAGATAAGCATCCGGTGGCAAGTCAATAACGGGCAGGCGGAATTTATACGGCGCTAAGGGATCGTCGGTCAACGCATACCCCGCCAAACTTTCCGCTTCCGTCCCTGCGTTATGCAATTCGATCCACTCGAGCGTGGATCCGTTTTCGTCCTCGGCGGAAGCGGAGGCGAGGAGTTCGTTGATTACTACGCTGCCGAATGCGGGAAAAGAAGAGAAGGCGACGAATATTAGCCATCCTATGATGAAGCCGCGTTGGTTCATAGCGAATCGTCCCTTATAATGACGTTGATGTTTATTTAACAGCCAAAGCAACGAGCTCAAGGGCAAAAAAAACCTTGCCCTTGCCACCCCCGATTCAAAATTCAAAATTCAAAATTTATAATTCATCATTCCATCCCGACTCTATCATAAATAGAAATCGGCGTCGCGTCCTAACGGCTGCGAGCGACGTTTTTGCGCTCGCAATAGGCGGCGAGACGGCATTGCGAGCATTTGGGCGAGATGGGGAGACATACGTTCTGCCCGAACGTCACTAAGAGGTCGTTAAATTCGATCCAATATTCCGGCGGCAGTTTTTCCCGCAACGCTATTTCGCTATGCTTCGGCGTTTTCGTGGCGATATAGCCCCACCGGTTGGGGATGCGGTGGACGTGGGTATCGACGCAGATGCCGGGTTTGTTGAATCCCAACGTTACGACGAGATTGGCCGTCTTGTGGCCCACGCCTTTCAATTTTAACAATTCGTCGATGCTGTTGGGAACCTCGCCGTTATATTCGTCGATCAAGACGCGGCTCACTTCTCGCAGCGTCTTCGCTTTTTGGTTATAAAAGCCAACAGGGTAAATGATGCGCGCTAGTTCTTCTTCGGGAAGCCGCAATATTCCCTGCGGCGTCTGCGCCCGGCGTTTCAGGCGGGTGAAGGCTTCCGCCGTGGTCTCGTCCTTGGTGCGCAGGCTCAAAAGGCAGGAAATCAATACGTAAAATGGATTGCGCGAATCCTCGGCGACGACGCTTACGGCTGGAGTCTTCCATTTCAAAACCTCTTGCCGTAGGATACGCACGATTTCATGGATGGAATTGTTATTCAATGGCGCGCCCTCGACGAGTTAACTCATGTTACGCAGCCTGGGAGCGCAGGCATCTTGCCTGCCTTTTGAAATACTCATCCCAGAGCGGTGAATAGGCTTAATATCTTCTGCGTTTTTGAATCACGAAAACACGAAATAACTCGAATTTCACAAAATTTACGAATCACGGATATCGCGAATTCTTTTGGATTTCATGGAAAAATCTTTCGCACGGCGCGTTTCCTTGCGCCAACTGTTTTTCTTTTCTTTTTTTCGTGGTTTTCTTTTTCCTTTTGCGTTTTCGTGATTCAAACGACGATAGATAATAGAATCCATTAATTTCTCATCGGGCGCAACATGAGTGAGTTAAGAGAAATATATAGAAAAAATTGTCCATCCTCCCGCTCTCCGAATCGTAATACGCAATAGACGAATAAAACAGACTCGCCGGAAAATGGGCGGCGGGTTGGATCGCGATCCAATTGCGTCCATAATAACGGAAATTCGGTACATCCGGCAATCCAGGATAAAGCATGAACGCTGCCGCTAAACGCATACTTTCCGCTCTTCTCCTTCTCCTTATTTTCGGACTGGCGCTTTACCTGCGCTTTTACGGCGCCGATTGGGCTTTGAAGGATAAAGTGTACAGCCCCCATCCCGACGAGAGGCATTACGAAAGCTGCGCTTCCATTATGCGTCCGCAATGGCTGAGCGCGGACGAGAGGAAATTGCCTTTACGGGAAAAATTCCGCTTGCTCTACGAGAGAAATCTCGACGCCTCGAAAATTCAGGGCGTGAGCCGGGATTACGGCAATCCAGCTTCCGTCTTCATGAGGGAGAAGCCGGGGCTGGCGCCAATCAATTACAATTATGGAACGTTTCCCCTGCATTTGTACCTGCTATATCAGGAATATCTGAAAGCCCATAGCGGCCTGGACCGGCGATGGACATTGTTGGCGTTTCCCGATTGGCTGAGCGGAATCGCCATAGCGCTGGTTCTTTTCATCGGTCTGCGCTTGTTTATTCTGGTCAGCCGCGATCTGCGGCAATCGCGGTTCCGGCCTATTCCCTGGCATAAGGACGACGAGCGCCTTTCGCTATTCTTTCCTTCCATCGTATTGCCCATCGTCAGCTTGATTCTATTTCTCTATATTCCATACCGGCTGATCGATTTTTCCCAATACGATCCCCAAAACGCATCGATTTTATTGACGGGGCGCATTTTGACGGCGTGGCTGGGGGCGTTGACGGTGTTGCTGGTTTATCTGATCGGACGCGACGCCTATAGCCGCGCGGCGGGGCTGCTGGGAGCTTTGATGCTAACTACGGCCATGCTGCACGTGCAGACCAGCCATTACATCACCGTAGACGCCATCTTGGGATTTTGGGCGACAGCGGCGGTATATTGCTTTTTAAAAATCAGCCAAAAACCGCGTTTGATCTGGTATATCCTCGGCGCTATATGCTCCGGCTTCGCCGTGAGTGCGAAGTGGAGCGGGGTTACATTGCCGGGAATTCTGCTGCTGGCTCACGCTATCGCCACTTGGGGCGACGAACGCCACGGCAAAACGGCGCGCGCTATTCATTCCTTCTGGCTTCTCGTCATGGGGACGCTATTAGCGCATTTTTATTACGCCGCTAAGTCGGTCAATCCGCCGTTGAACGTCACTCTGGCCGCTTTCCGCGATTTTTATCTGCATCATTGGATCGTTTTCGCTATTTTAAATTGGTTCTTTTTATTTCTCTCCCTAATTCTGCTTCTTGTCCGAAAATCCATAACGGGCGGAAAAACCGGCTTTTTCCGTCCCGCTTGGGATATCTACCGCCCGTGGTTGTGGCTGGGGCTGGCGATCCCCATCGGCGTGACTGCGTTCTACATCGGGCAGCCGATGGCTTATTTCGACAGCGCCGAATTCGGACGCAATATGGCGGAGCAGGCGGGCATCAACATGACCGGCGCTCGTCCCGTGCCTTATACGCAGCAATTCCGCAATACCTGGCCTTTCTTTTATTCTCTGGATAACCTCTTTTATCCATCTTTGGATTATCTCACCGCCTTTTTCGTCTTCGCTGGCTGCCTATACGCTTTCGTGCGCATCTTCACCCGGCGCAATTCCGCCGATCTGCTGCTCTCTGCTTGGGTGATTCCCAGCTTCCTGATGTACAGCAGTTTCAGCAGCAAGTTTCCCCGCTACCTTGTCATCATCTTGCCGGTGATGATGCTTATGGGCGGGCGGCTCATCGCCGATTTGGCGCGCTTGCGTTCTACGATTTATATTCCCGATATGCCCTGGCTGCGGCCGGTATGGAAGAAGGCGCTGCGCTTTGCGGGGATCGCGGGCGGCGCGGCGGCGTTGGTCTGCGGATTGATCTACGGACGGGCTTACGTAGGCATTTACGACCAGCCCCATACGCTGGTGACGGCGGGGCGCTGGATGCAGGAGCACATGCGCCCCGGTTCGCATGTTACTCAACAAAGTTGGGATGAGGGCATTACCGGCGTCCATACCGAATGGAGCGATATGATCTTTCTCCACGACCGCAATGCGGAAGAGAGCAATCCGCTGGGCCGCGTGGATTATTATACGCAAATTTTGAACAAAAACGATTACATCGTTTTGCAAAGCAAGCGCGGCTACGGATCCACGATGCGCAATCCGGATCAATATCCCGTTACCAATAAGCTGCTTCGCGCCTTGTTCGCCGAGCAGTTGGGATTCCGCATCGCCAAAGTTATTACCAATCCTCCTCATTTTTTAGGATGGGCGTTTCGCACCGACGAGGAGGACGAAACCGCCCGCATTTACGATCATCCCAAAATCGTCATCTTCGAAAAAGTCCACAAATTCGATGGGGAACAACTGCGCCGCTTGATTCTGGAACCGCCGGATTGGGTGAACCAGATTACAGACAAGGAAATCTACCGCGCGCGCGACGGCTATCCCGTCTTTATGGCTTATTGCGATCATCCGGCGCTGAGTTGGTGGCTGGCGATTCAGGTCTTGGGCTGGATCGGCTTTCTTTTCCTCTTTCCCCTTTGCGCAGCGCTGCCCGACCGGGGATACGTTGCCGCCAAAGTCGCCGGAATTGCGCTCTTCTCATGGTTGTGTTGGATCGTTGCTTCCGTGAACGTAATTCCCTTCTCGCGGATGCAATGCCTGATCGTATTTCTACTACTTCTTCTCGCCGCCTGCATCGCCGCGCGCAAACAAAGCGAAGCGCTGCTGGCTTATCTGCGCGAAAAATGGCTGCTGCTGATTGGATTAGAAGGGCTTTATTTATTGTTATGGATTCTCTTTCTCGTCATCCGCGCTTATCATCCCGCTGCGCTTTGGGGCGAGAAGCCCATGAATTTCTCCTTCATCAACGCCGTCTACCGCGCCGACGGCTTCCCGCCGGAAGATCCTTGGTTTTCCGGCTATTGGACGAATTATTACTATTACGGCCAGGCTGTTTTTTCCATTATTGGGCGATTCATCGGCGTTCCGCCGGAATATCTCTTCAACGTCGCCGGCGCCAGCGTCTCGGCCTTGGCGGGATTGTGCATCTTTTCCATCGCTTACGCCCTATGCCGCCGTACGCTTGTCTCCCTGCTCGCGCTTTATCTCGCCCTCTTCGCCGGGCATGTCATCAGTTATATCAACATCGTCAGGGAAGGTTTGGATAAGGGAGGCCCTACCATTTGGTTTTCCAAAATCAATCTTTGGGATTGCATTCTTGGCGTCAAAACCGTTTTTCATCTGATCTGGCTTTGCCTAATGTCTTATTTGGGTCTGGCTTCGGATGCGATGCTGCAAGAAATCCACTCTCTCAATTGGGATTTGATTTTCTGGCAGTCGCGCACCGATATTTTCCTAGGCAGCGTCGCCAACGAATTCCCCTTTTGGACGAATCTTTTCATGGACTTTCACGCGCACATGCTGGTGGTTCCCTTTTCCCTGACGTTCTTGATCCTGCTATACGCCTATTTTGCGCATCCGCGCAGTGATACGAATTTAGGACGCATGTCGGGTATGACCTTTTTCTTAGGATTATTGCTGGGAACGGTCATCTGCGCCAATACGTGGGATTTGCCGGGGTTGATGCTGGGATTGCTTTTTGCGACCGCCGTCAAGTTCTGGCGCGAGTCGGAATTTTTCCAGGACGGCCCGAATCGTCCCGCCTGGCTTAGCCCCGACGCTTTGCGCTCGCTGGCGCGCTTTCCTATCGGCCATTTCGCATCGGTTCTCATCCTGGCCGTTTTTCTTTATCTGCCATTCCATTTTCATTTTATTTCGCGAGTGTCGGAAGTACGCTTCATGACCGAAGGCAATACGCCGATTACCGCTTATCTTGGATTTTGGATTCATATCTTATTCCCCGTCGTTATCGCCATTTTCCTCTTGGCGGTGGTTCGCAAGGACGGCGGCGTCTCGCTTCCCCGGACGATGCTTTTCGCCGCCTTTCTCTTTTGCAGCGCCGCTTTCGCCTTGTGGTTCACTCGCGCCAATCCTTTGCATTATCCCCCTCCGCATCCTTTCGACTATCCGCCCTACGTGGGTTGGATCAAGCCGATGGATTATCGCGTCGTGGGATTATTCGCCCCTTTTCTGACGGTTTTGTTTTTCATGCTATGGAAAAAAGAGCGCGAGCCGGGAACCATCTTCGCGTGCCTTCTCGGCGTTCTCGGTCTGGGGCTTTCTCTGGGCATCGAATTTTTCTATGTGAAAGAAATTTGGTCCGAACCCCGCCATCGCTACAACACCGATTTCAAATTCAACCTGCAAATATGGCTCTATCTCTCCATCTTCGCCGCTTTGGGCATTGGGTACTCTTGGGACATCCTGAAAAGAATGGGCGAAAAGTACAAATTTTGGACGATCCAACCCTTCCGCGCCGTCTACTTGGTTATTCTGTTATTGCTCTTGGCGTTGACGCTGCCATTCGTTCTGATCGCGCCCGCCGTCGTTACCCAAACCGCCCGCGCCCATTCCCAAAGCGCGCGGGGCAATCCGCCGACGCTGGACGGCATGGAATGGATCAAGTCGGAGCGGTACGAAGCCTATGCGGCCATCAAGTGGCTCAACCGCTTCGTTCCCGGAACGCCCAACATCGTGGAACGGCGCGGCGGCGCTTATAACGACACCTCGCGCTTCTGCACCAATACCGGCCTGCCCGCACTCATCGGCTGGGCCGAATCGCCCCATATCGGCGAGCGTATTCATTTCAACAACGAACGCTACAACCGCATCCGCGCCGAAGAGGCCATCTTTGGATCGTCGGTAAAAAAAGAGGTTCTCAATCAACTTGGTTTATATGATATCGAATACTTGATCTTCAGCGATTTCGAACGGCGTCCTGCCGGCGGTCCCGCCGCGCTTAAGCGATTCGAAGAATGGGGCGATGTTTTTCGATTGGTTTATCGTTATGGCGAGACCTCCATCTTCCATATCGATAAAAACCTGAACGCCGCCTATGGCCTCGCCGCGCAATCCGCTACTCCAGCCCCGCTGCCGCCGCCCGCGAAGCGTCCGCCGGAATTTGGCGTTTCCATGTTCGAAGGCGGAACCGGCAGCGGCAACGGCCAATTCGAGGAAGGACGCGGCATGGCGCAGAACGCCGAAGGGCGCTTTTATATCGCCGATACGCGCAACCACCGCATCCAGGTCTTCAATCCCGATGGCTCTTTCGCCTGGAAATTGGGCGAGGAAGGCGATGGCGAGGGGCAGTTCCGAGAACCGAACGGCATCGCCATCGATCCCCAGACCCAAGACCTCTTTGTTACCGATACCTGGAATCAGCGCGTCGTCCGTCTCAGCAAGGATGGCCAATTCGTTGGCTCCGCTTCGTTAGGCTTTTACGGCCCGCGCGGCATCGCCTATCATCCAATATGGAAAATCCTATATATTACCGATACCGGCAACCATCAGGTCAAAGCGATGACGCTGGATGGACAATTGCAGCAAACGTGGGGAACGCCCGGCGGCGGTTCGCCGGAAGAGGCGTTCGTGGAGCCGGTGGGAATCGGCGTAATGCCCGACGGCAACGTCATCGCGCTCGACAGTAAGAATATCCGGCTAAAAGTTTATTCGCCCGATGGGAAATTGCTGCGCTTTTGGAGAGTGCAAACGGAATGGGACGGTTCCGGCGGCTTTGAAGGCCATATCGCCTGCTCGCCGGATGGAACGATCTATTTATCCGATCCCAACGAGAAATCGGTTCATATCTATACGCCCGACGGAGAATTGAGCGGCAAGATAACCTCCGACCTCGCCGGACGCCGCATGATGCGGCCGGTTGGGTTGCTTTATACAAGCGACCGGCAACTTCTCGTTACCGACCTGGCTTTAAATCGGGTTCTTCGTTTGCGTTGAAGGAAGTATATGAGGGAATGGTCAGGAATCGATTCAATTCCTTGGGATCATCCTGGGATTGCGGCAGCAGAAGAATGCGAATCGCGGAGGGCAATACGTCGTTGTAGCGTTCGTATTCTTCATTGAGAAGAAAAAAGAAGCCTTCTTCCGTTTCTTTGGGATCGTTTGGAAGCGAAACTTGAATTTCCATAGAACGCAAAGATGGAATGGCGCCGATTTCCTGCAACAATTCGTCTTTGGAGGGGATCGTTTTTTCCTTAAGAAAAATCGCAAGAAAATCGCTTAGCCGTTCGATGGCTTTTTCGTATTGCTCTCGGCGTTTGCTCATAAACACACAACCAATTCGGAATATCGAGATTCTAATTTTCTGTCGCGTATTGAATCGCGAAACCACGAAAAAACGAGAATTTCACGAATTTTCGAATCGCGGATTTCGCTGAGAAATACTATTACGCGTTATCTCTCCGTTTTTTTTGCCTTTTTTCTCGTTTTTATTTTTCTTTCGTGTTTTCGCGATTCAATACGATAAGAGAAATAACCAAAGATTATCCCGTCCCTTGCGCAAGGGAAGAATTATACTTCGCAGCCTAAGCAACGCCAACGGCTATTGAATCTTTCCCTTGGCGGCGGAAGGGTGGGTTTTGAGATATATCCGGTAAAGTTCGAAAAAGGATGGCGCGTCCAGGAGTTCGAGTTTTGAATCCGCCTCTTTCAATTTATCCCGCACTTCCACATACCAACTGGGGGGCTTCAAGATATTGCGGAACCAGTGAAAGGGGACTTTGCGCGCCTTTACCCGCTCCATAATGACTCCGACCGCCTCGTCGGGATTGCCGTTGACGTCGTAATCGGCGCGCAGAACCGGCATTTCTCCATGCAATAGGGTTAGCGGAATTTTCTGCGGAACGATGCCGTTGGGGCTGAATTGGGCGTAACAATCCAGTCCCTTCTGGTTCAGCCCCGGCGCATAGCCGTCGATGACGAAGCCGGTAACGCTGAGATCCCAGCGGTCGTAATAGGAGGCGCAATGCTTCCCCCAAGCTTCAAGCCCGCTGGGCAAGCCGGAAATGGGGCGCGGTTCTTGCAACATGCCGGGATTGAGATATCCGGCGCCGTTGTCGGGGGCGGCGAAATAATCGTTCGCCGCGGACGTGCGCCGCATATAATCCATCGCCATCCCCGCCCGCTTCTCGATGATGGGGCTGACGCACCACATCATGGGAAGTTTGCCCCGGTTAGGATCGTCCCAATAGAGGGGCATTTGCTGGTAGACCCAAGCGGCGGAATCGTAATCGCCGACATAAAAGACAATGAATTGCCGTCCGTCGAAATTGATCTTTCCATCGGGAGCGAGATAGCCCCGCGCCGTCAAGTCCTCCTTCGTCGTCCACGCCTGAGGATATTTTTCTTGCAAGGGGTAATGGGAGAAAAAGGAAGCGTTGGCCATCGCTCCCATTCCAAAGGCGTCGGCGTCTACGTAAGTGTTATAAGCGCTGGCGATGCGGCTGAATTCCCATTCCGTCGGCACGCCTTCGTGTTGGCCGCCGCCCGCTCCGTCGCTAGTATATTTGAAAGCCCAAGGGATAAAACCGCCTATATGAGTCATTACGTCTTTCCCGCCGCGCTCGTAGGCGCTTAGCAGCAAGGCTTTCAGCGTGTTCAAGTCCGTTCCCAGCACTTGCTTGGGATCGTCGATCGGCGCTTCGTCATCCCAAACGCCCAGGTCGAAAAAGAATCCGCGCTTGGCGACGAAGAAATCGTGATTAGTCAGCGTATGATGATTGGGATTGGCCGCCGTGGGATTTTTCAGCCAATAGGAATCGATGTAAAATCCGGCATGGACGGCGTCGCACAATCCCGCGTCGATGTATTTATTTTTCAGCCATAAATAAGCGTCGCATTTGGCGCTGCCGGTGGAAGGAATGTCCGTATCGGGAATGACGCCCCTGCCCGTGAAAAGTGAAGAACCGTCCGCTTTGAGCAAACGCTTGACGACCGGTAGTTTGGGGCCTTTGACGATGATTTTCGTATAGAGGGATTGCGAAGAGGGATCGTAGCGCACGGCGATCAGGTCTTCCGCTCCGGCGATGGTGGATGCGAGGTTGCTGGTTGCGGGAACCTTAGGATCGTAAACGACGGCGCCCTTGATGAAATCGCGGAACGTAGTGATGAGGGCGGCGATATCGGGTATCTTTTTTCTCTCTGCGCCCGCCAGCCATTGCCCCGGCTCCGACATCCGATTCAACCAATAATCGTCGATGTTAATCCCGCCGTTGGAAACGTACCGGATATACAGCCGGGGATCGTCGCGGTTGACGATTCCCTGCAAGGTGGCGGCGGCGTGGCAATGGTCCCAGGCGGCGGCGGCTTGCTTGGGATCGTTGAGATCGTAGTTGAGCGTATAGGTAAGATCGAATATGGCGATAGGCTCCATCTGGCCCATCATGAGAAGGACGGCGAGACAAGGAAGTATAGTCATGAATTAACGTCTCCTTACAGGCGGGGATCGATCCGCTATTTCTCTTGGCTAGATGGTAAGCAAAGGAAGGAAGGAAATCAATGCAGGAATGCTATTGAATTATGTTAGATTCCAATTCTGGATAGGATAATAGTTTTAGACCGCTGATGTAGCGATAATGTCGTTGGTTTTTAGTAACGAAAGGGATATTTTGCGCCAAGGCGGTGGCAGCAATCATCGCATCGGGGATCGATAAGCCGTGACTTAATCGATATTGGCGAAGAAGGTCTATCGCAGCTATGCACATTGCTTCATTTAGCGCGATTAGTTGGAAACGTCCCAAAAAACGTTCCGTCTTGCGAAGTTCCGTTTTGTTCCTGCATCCGACCAACAATTCCATCTGTGTGATTACGCTGATCGCCAACGCCGATTGCCGTTCGATCTGTTTTAGGCAGTTCACGGCCTAAGCCGTTTGCATGGCTGCATCAATCAGGATATCGCTGTCTACGATGGTTTGGCCGTTCATTCGTTGGGTTTCCATTCGCGTTGTCGCAAGTTTGGCGCCCACGACGCGCTGTCCTGCATATCTTTCCGTTTTCTCCACATGCCAATGAAAGGCTCATCGATCAATTTGCCTTTGGGTGGTCTTCTCATAGGCTGTCGAACCGGATGTTGGGATTTCAAAAAGGCGATGAAATTCATTACTTGCTTTTGATCTTCCGGCGGCAGCGATTCAATATCGCGAACAATGGCCATTGCTTCCATTTTAAGTTAACCTTTACCGAGTAATATTATCCTAATCGTCGCTCGTACCAAATTCAATTATAACCTACTTTATTATTATATCCCAAATCGCAACTTCCCAAATGCGTACATTCTATGCAATCAAGATTAAAAATCCAGAAATGAAAATTCCTTTGATTTATCTAAAAATTGATTTAATATTACTACGCCGATATAGTAAATTGTTCATTCCATCCGAAAGGCATTAAATCCTTGATACGAAATCGGTTAATCGTTCTCTTGCTATCAACCGTTCTTTTTTTTCCGATGGCGTGTTCGGAACGAAAAAATGTTCATGAGGGGAAAATCGTCGTTCTGGGCATGGATGCGTTGGACCTCAAAATTCTTCGCGAATTGATCGCGCAGAATCGATTGCCCGCCTTCAAGCGTTTGATGGAAAACGGCGCTTATGGAGTATTGCAGTCCTATCATCCCCACGTCTCTCCTTTGATTTGGACTACGATCGCTACCGGCAAAACGCCCGATGAACACGGCATTCTTGATTTTATGGGATTTGACAATAACGGCGCTCCTATCAATATTCCCTCGTCGAAAAGACGATGCTCCGCTTTGTGGAATATCCTTACCGATCATGGAAAATCTTGCTCCGTCATAGGTTGGTACGCCACTTGGCCGGCGGAGACCATTCGGGGAAGTATTATTTCGGATCGGTTCGTTCCTCCTTTGTATGTAGAAAAACAAAACCAGCCGGAAGATATCCTTCCCCATCTCGCCTTTCCGGAAAAACTGGGTTACGCCCTATACGATTACCGCCAAGAGTATTCGCAAATAGGCTGTGCGGAGTTGTCTTCTTACATTCGCTTGAATGAGGAGGAGTGCCGGAAAATTCTGGCGGCTCCCTTTTCGTTTTACGACCGAGTCCATTTTCTGCGATTGATTCTTTCCCGCACGGAGACCTATGCCAGCGTTTTGCTCGATCTTTTGCAAAACCATCCCGCGGATTTAACCCTCGTCTATTTCGACGCCGCCGATTCCGCCGCCCATCTTTTTATACAGGAAAGGCCGCCTCGGCAGCCGGAAATTACGGACGAAGATTATGCGCGGTTCTCGAATGCGGTGGACGCCGTTTACGAAAGAATGGATCGCCTCCTGCAGGAAGTTGAGAATCGATTGGACGAACGCGATACGGTGATCGTGATATCCGATCATGGATTCCGCAGCGGGGAAGAACGATTGAAACGGTCTTCGTTGACGACGATGGGACCAGCGGTGTTGTGGCATCGAATGGAAGGGACGATTCTCGCGCGCGGTCCCGCCGTTCAACCGGGCGGGATAGTCAACGCTTCCGTTTTCGATATCGCTCCCACGCTCCTGGCGATGCTTGGCATTGCGCCTTCTATGGAAATGCCGGGGAAAATCCTGCCCGAATTGATCGGGGGCGAGGAAAAAGCAAAAGCCTTCGTTCGAACGCCGGATTTAGACGGCGATTATCGTCCTCCCGAATTGCCCAATGCGCCATCCTCGTTGAATGCATTCGACAGGGAACAATTGGAGGCGTTGGGGTATGCGGCGGCGGAGGGAAAACGGACGAAAGAGGGGAAATGGGAAAACGTCAACGAATATTTCAATTTAGCCGTTTACTATGAGCTCCGAGAAGAATACGAAAAAGCCCTTGGGGAGATCGATCGCGCGTTATCCATCGATCCCAACCACCGATCGTCGTTGGGAACGAAATGCCGATTGTTGACGCGAATGAATTTATACGAAAAGGCCTTGCCGGAAATCGCTCGGGTGGAGGCCATCTTGAAAAGCAAGATGGCGGCGGCGGAAAACGAACTGGAACGGAAAAAAGAGGCGGAGTCCCTCAAAACCGAACTCATCCGCGCGCGTTTGGACGCCGAGAGAATCGGACTTTCGGAACTCTATCACAACCGAGGCGAATTGGAATATCAACAGGGCCATTTCGAGAAAGCCGTGGAGAGTTTTTCGCGTTCGTTGGAATTGGCGCCCGACAATATGGAGACGATGTACAATTTAGGGACTTGTTGCGGAATCGCCGGCCAATACGAACAATCCATAACTTTATTGACCGGCTTATTGAAACTCGATCCCCAACATAGCAAAGGACGGCAAAGTCTGGCGGTAGCCTATCTGCGAACGAATCGCGCAGAACTGGCGCGTCCCTTACTTGAATCGCTGGTTTTGGAAAAGCCGGACGACGCGAATATCCTTTACCTTATGGGTGAAGCCTTTCGAACGGAACAAAATTTCGAAAAAGCGCGGGAATGGTACGAAAAAGCGCTGCGAATCGATCCGAATTTGAAGAAAGCGAAGCAGAAGTTAGAAGCATTAACCGAAGAAAAGTAGGGTGGGCTCAAAGCGAAGCGTAGCCCACAATTCTTCTTATTTTAAAATAAAAGCCCCAGCGGATTGAGCTGGGGCATATTTTTATTGCATTTTAAAACAACAAGATTAGAAGAGTTCCCAATTGGCGATGCGCGTCGATTCTTTAAAAGTTGTGGATAATGTGAGGGTTCCATTCAATTGGGGATTTGCGTTTTTGCTTCCCGACGACCATCCGATCCAAGCGCCCTCGCCTTGCGCCGAAGTCATCGCAGCGATGCTTCCATCGCGGTCCATCAATGTAACATCGAATCCAAGCCCCCGGCCGTCGTTCATGTTCGGCCCCAAATCGACCGTGTCGAGTTTTTCATCGGGGTCCACGCCCTCTACCAGATAATTAAGAATCTTGAACGACATTTCGAACTGCCCGACATAAGGGCCGAAAGGCTTGCTGGCGTCTTTGGGTTTAATAACCCATTCCGCTTGGGCGAAAGGAGGCCGTCCATCCAACGTGACGGCAGTGAGATTTGTAATCCAAAACGCCGTGCCTACGTCGAGAATGTTACCCGCGGCGTCTTTTTCCTGGCTGGTGGCGTATTCGCCGTCCGTTCGATCCTTGTCGTTTTGAACGACCGCATATTGGACGTTGCCGTTTTCGGTATATCCGTATGCTCCCGTTTTGTCGTTATCCCATTCCACATAAATTTCCCACCGGTCGTAAAACCAAACGTCGGTGGGAATGACGCCTTCGTTCCATTTGGTCAACTGGGAGACGTTGACGTCATCTTCGGAATAACCGGCGACGTACAATTTGTTCTCCGAATCGTTCCACGCCACCATAAACCAGTTGTCCTGCGTACTCGCTCCGCTATTGTCAACTCCATAGCCCGGATAAAATTCTTCGCAAGAGCGCTTTTCCAACGTGTTAGGCCAATCGCTCAGATCCCCATCGACGGTAATTGGCTTAATCTGATAAACCGTCATGGTTTTGGGATTAGTCCCCGCTTGCGGATCGTGATGCGTAGGCTTTTGCGCAAAACATAACGTGGCGGCCAACAACATAGTTGCTCCAAAGACAAATCTTTTCATCCTTGTCCCTCCTATTTCGAAAATTTATCCACTAAAGCGATTTAAAAAGGAGCTTATGCGATCCTAACAGAGAAAGTCAAGTTTAAAACATAAAATGGTCAAACAATATTTATGCCTATTTTAGGAGGAGATAAATAAAAAGCCCCGGAGGATTGCGCCGGGGCTTTTTGCCGTCATTTTATCAAGCGAGAAAATTAATAGATATCCCAGTTGGCGATGCGCGTCGATTCTTTAAAGGTTGTGGAAAATAAAAGGTTGCCATCGAACTGGACTTGATTGACTTTACTCTCCGACGACCAGCCGATCCAAGCCCAATCCATTGAAGTAACCATTGTCTTAATATCTCCGTCCCGATCCATAAACGTCATGTCAAATCCTATTCCACGGCCATCATTGACATTCGGACCGAGATCGACAACGTCGGTGCTTTCGTTAGGTTCAACGCCTTCCAATAAGTAATTGAGAACTTTGAACGAAATTTCGAGCTGTCCAACGTAAGGGCCGAAGGGATTATTGGGATCTTTCGGTTTGAGGACCCATTTGGCTTTGGCGAAGGGCGGACGTCCGTCCGGCATAATCGTTTCGTATTTGTACATCCAAAACGCCGCGCCATCGTCAAGAATATTGCCGGCGGCGTCTTTTTCTTGACTTATGGCGTAATTGCCGTCGGTGCGCCCCTTGTCGTTTTGAACGATTACATATTGAACATTGCCGTCTCCAATGGGTCCGTATGTTCCAGCTTTGTCGTTATCCCATTCCACATACACTTCCCACCGTTCGCAGAACCAGGCATCGCCGGAGATGACGCCGCCGTTCCATTGGCTCAATTGGGAGGCGTTGACGTCGTCCTCGGAATAGGCGGCGATGTAAATTTCATTCGTCTGATCGTTCCAGGCCACCGAAAACCAGTTGTCCTGCGTGCTCAATTCGCTGGTATTGATGGCGTAGGCGGGATAGAACTCCTCGCAGGAACGCTTTTCCAAGGTGTTTGGCCAATCGCTGAAATCGCCGTCAACGGTGATGGGTTTAATCTGGTACGCCGTGACGGTTTTGGGATTGGTTCCCGCTTGCGGATCGTGATGAACAGGCTTCTGCGCAAAACATAACGTTGCGGTCAAAAAAATAGTAGCTCCAAAAATAAATCTTTTCATACTTGCCCCCTTTTCTTTTTTTAAAATGCGTCCCATAAAGAGACTTAGAAAGAAAGATAATCCTTCTCAAAAGAGAATGTCAAGTTTTAAGTACTAAATGGTTAAATATAATTTCTGTCTGACGTTAGAGAATGGCGGGAAAGAAATGATGAATGATGAATGATAATCTCTCCTGCCAAAGTATTTTTTGCGGTTGCGACGCCTGCGCTTCCAGGCGAAGAATAGGGATTAGCGATTTTTTTTCGATGATTTATTGGAAAATTCTATTGACGAAAGCGGGATTCGCCTATTATAATTTAGCCAAAATTGAGTTTTTTCGCCCTCTGTCGGCCGGATAAGAAAAAGGTCTGGCATCATCCCTCCTCTATCTTACTCTAGCAACCGGCTGTCGGAGGGTTTTTTTATTTCGCCAATTCCGCTTTCAAATAGTCAATGGCCGGGATCGGCGTCGGATCTTGATGGTAGAGATAGGCGAGATAGACGCTGACGTAATCCCCGAAATGGATAGTGGACATCATGCGCGCCAGCAGTCCTTCTCCCCGGCTTTGCCATTCCAGGATTTCCGTTCCTGACGCGGCGAGAATTTGTTTCATCGCCTGAAAGCGCTTCAATGTTTGCGGGTGATATCCCTCGTCCAGCAGGTAAATCGCTTTGAGATGCTTCAGCGTCTCCTGGGGATGGCTCCACCCCAATATTTCATTGTGGTTCATTTCCGGCAGCGCGGAATCGTGGGCGAAGGTTTTGGCGTTTTCATTGAATTGACTGCGCCAGCGGACGGCGACGGGTTGGAAAGCGTCCTGTCCCGCATAGATGACGGGGATGCTATCCTTCAATTGTTCCGCCATGCGCTTGGCGGGATTTTCCTCGTAAGGAACATCGAATCCATAGAGTTTTTGCGATTCTTCCAGCGCTTTGTACATCGCCGCCAACTTGGGCGTTTGGTTTTCGATCCAGCCCCAGCGCTCGAAGAGAACCAGCAATGGAAGAAATGAATAGCCGAGCGCAGCCCGGGGCGAGTATCCGGAAGGTATTTCCAGACGCGGACATCCATCCTCGACGCAGCGGCGGGAAATTTCGCCGCCGGTGGTTATGGCTTGGATGAAGGCGCCCCGTTCTTTGGCTTCTTCGTAAGCGGAGAGCGTCTCTTCCGTATTTCCCGAATAGGAACTGACGATGACGAGGGTTTTCAATCCGACGGAATGGGGCATCGAATAATTGCGCGCGATTTCGATGGAGATGGGAGATTTCCAATTGGCGTAAGCCCGCAGCAAATCCCCCCCAATGGCCGAGCCTCCCATGCCGCAGACGACGACGCGATCGATCTCGCCTAGATGGGGCAGAATAAATTCGCGCGCCAAGGCTTCTCCGTGAACGCATTGTTCCCGGAACGATTCCACGAAACCGAGCATATCTTGAGGGTCGATGGTTTTCCGGAAGTCGGGGTTGTCGAGAAGATGAGTCATTACGCCAAGTTCCTTTCGCCGTGCAATGGATGAACGAAAGTAAAATTTTAACGGCTCCGAAGCCGTCAGGCTAGATTCATTCGCTATGAGGAAAGGGAGGGGAAGGGAGGCGGTTGGGAAATAGGAGACAGTACTCCGCCGCGGGCAGAAAATCTGGAGGGACCGATCTTTGTTCGTTATTCCCCAACCGTCGACGATGGGTTCGTGGAATCGACGCTGGCTGAAGCGTCTTCCGTTTCGGCGCCGTCGATTTGGTAGCCGTTCAAATACTGCTGCCGGAATTCTTCGATGCCTTGCATAACCAGGTTATACGTCTTCTTGATATTGGCGCCGATTTCGCCGAGATTGTCGAAATGGCCAAGAATTTTTTCCGCTTCTTGAAAGCCTTGCTGGACGGCGCCGCCGATCAAGTCCGAAAAACCGTTGACTTTATCTTCCCGGCTGGCGTCTTGATGATTCTGGAGGTAAGCGCCGAAGAAACCAGTGGCGAAGCCTACGATCCGCTGCGAAGTATTTTCGGGGCTGAAGAATTCCATCAGCTCCTGCGCCGAGGCGTTTTCCGAGGGCGTTATATCCGCATTCTCCACGGCGTCCGGAGCGTTCGCCGCCGTCTGGCCGTAGTATTTCTGAAGTTGCGATTTGACTTGGTCGTAAACAACGTCTATGGCTTCTTTCAGAGCTGCCGGATCGCTGTTTAGATCGGACGACAATATTACAGCGTCGCCTTGGGAGGTCTTCGCCGCTGGAATGGGAGTATTTACAACAGCCGCCGTTGAATAGACGCTGCTTTTTATTCCTATGGAGAGAGAGAGCAAATCGGTCTCCTTCACTTTGGGGGCGGCGGCGTATTTATCCGGTGAAGATTCCTTGATCTTGCGGCTTTCGTCCCGCGCCGGTTTGGTTTGGGATAAAGGTCCCGAACGATTCGCTATCGTAGAACTGACTGGATCCAACATGATACCGACTCCTTGCCTTCAACTTCATATCTCAATGCGCTTCACAGAGGATAATCCAGTTTCATTATCGGCAAAGATGACGTTTATCTTAAGCTTTACGCCGTTAAGAATAACGGACTAAGTCATGAATTCGCGATGCGAAGCATCTCTTCATCGATTTCTTTTCGGATATGATCCAACCTCATTCGCAATTCCATCCAACGCGCCCGCATTTCTTGCAGGGGACGCGACAATTCCGCGGCGATCCAAGGGATGAATTCCTCGAACCAGCTGTCGCCGAATTCTTCCGCTCCTTCCCGCAAGACGCGGCGCGTTCCATTAGCGAATAATATTATCAACCAGACGGTATAAAAAACAAGCAAAAATACGGCGCTCTCCAATAATGCCCCCGCTCCCGCCAAGGAGATGGCCATGGCGATCATATCACCGATCCCAGCCAGCGAGAAAAAATGTTGTTCCCTTTGCGCCATGTGCAGCAAAACCGGCTGCAAAACCGGAAACCAGAGCAGGGGAAAATAGACTCCGAACCGTTTCCATCCCTTCGGCGCCGATATTCCCGCCGCAGCGCGTTGTACGACCTTTTCTTCATAAGCGTTCAAGAGGCGGCCGAATTCCCTGTCCACCTGTTGGGCGTAATCGTGCGCGGCTTTCATGCGGCCCAAGGATATAGATAGATTTTCTCTCAACGCGAGATGGATTTCCTGCATCCGGGCCGAAGCCGTGGTTCCTTCGAAGCGCAAAAGGTCGCGCGGCGTTTCCGCGCCGCCGTCTCCCGCTGGAGCGGAACCGAGACTGCGCCCCGCCAGCGAAACGATTCCCGCCAGCGGATAGCAAAGGTGGCGCAGGATAGGCCAGCTCTCGATTCGCCGATAAAACAAGTTCGTACTGATTCTCCGCCGCATCTGTTCCAATATTTGTATACGCTGAAGCACGGTTCGGCAATATTCATCTCCAAACTGTTCGCCGATGGTTTTTTGCAGATTTTCCAGATGCCGATCGATTTCTTCGATTTTTTCCGTCAAGGCGTAGCGTCCGGATAGCCGAGCCAGATTCTTGTCGAATTCCGCTTGAATGTTTTTTGCCTTCGCTTTGAGAATCTCTTCGATCGAATGGCGGCGAATCAAGCGGGTGTAAAGTGCGTTGTAATCGAAGCGATTCGGTTCCCGCGCGGAAATCAGCAGCAGACGGTCCTGTTCCGGCGGGGCCAGGCGCCTTTTGCGGCATTCTTTTTCCAAGTAATTCCCTATTTCCCGGCGTACGGTTTCGGAGTCGGCGGCGCCGTCCAGCTGATCCATTTTATTAAGGACGATGTAGTAGTTTTCGTTGCTTTGCGCGATGGATTCAAGGCGGTCTGCGAATTCGTGGTCGCCGTATTTGCGGGGAGTAACGATCCAGACGATGCCCTGTAGATGGCGCGAAAGGCTCCGAACATCGCTGCGATGGGTTTCGAAGCGGCTGTCGAAATCGGGAAAATCGAGCAGAACCACGTTGCGCAATTCGTCCCGGTTGTGCGGAGCGTACAACACGCGGCCTCCGGCTTCGCCCATGAGCCGTTTGCGCAGCGTAGGCTGATCTTTCTCATGGCAGTAGGCGACGGCGGTTTTGGTTCCTTCGTCCAGCAAGTCGGTGTCGATGGAGATGCGGCTGCCCGCCAGCTGGTTGATGAGGGTTGTCTTGCCCACGTCCTTGCCGCCCATGATGCCGTAGAGAAACAAAGTATCCTCTTCGGCCTCTCCGCTTTGAAAGACGAGCGCGTCCGGCGTCATTCCGGTCAGCGCCGCCAAATCGCGGTTCAATTCTTCCAATTGCCGGCGTAGAAATTCAATTTTCATGGTTTTGGCTGTAGGTCCTCAGCGCCTCCAGGATGGGATCGGCGTCTTCCAGCGCGATGGAGCGGCGAATCTCGTTCAATTGTTCGATTTCGCGCAGGAGCGTCCGCCGGACGATATCGTTGACATTTTGTTGAAATTTCCGCTTCGTTTTTTCGAAGGGTCCCAGAGGAATGTAGCGGAACAAACTGGGCGCCAACGCCCAGGAACCGAATCCGGGCAGCGTGAAAGCGTCCACCGCCAACGCCGCCGCTACGCCCAAGGCCACCAGTGGATCGTTCTTCAACGAAGTTTTGAGACTATCCGAAGCGAGCAGGTCGCGGCATTGCGTCTCGAAGGTTTGCACCGCCTCGCTCAACGAACCGGCGAGGGAGCCGTTCAGAGCCAAGGCGGCGGCGCGGAATTCCGGCGCGATTTCCATGAGACCTTGGCTTTCCGCATGATGCAGAATGCAATTTTTCAATCGTTCGCGATGATCGCTCAGGCGCTGGCGTACTTCCTCTTCCAATTTTTTCAAATCCAGATGCAGCGCATGGGAAAGAATTTGGTCCTTGCGATTACCGAAAGCCAGTTGAACGCTTTCGCGCAGGGAGCCGGTCTTCGCCGTTCTCTTCATGAATTGATAAAGATTGCTGACGGCGAAGCGCTTCAATCCCATATGATGCAGCGCTTGGATAACATCGTCATGCAGAATCTTGCGCAGTTCGATGGGTGGCTCTTTCGCCAGCGAAGATTGGATTTCGGCGGAAAGCGATTCTTGCAAGGATTGGAGCGCTTCCCGCCGCCTCCGATTTTCGTCGAGCAACTCTTGGGCCAGGGGGGCCGCGTTCTTAAAGAGAGGAGCGAGCGGCGCAGGATGCCGGACTTTGCGCAACGCTTCCCGGAAACGCAAAAACTCCGGCTCGCATCCGAAACGCTTGCCTCTGCCGATGTTGGGCAATACGTAAATGGATTCTACGCCGAAAAAACGCATGGATTCGCGCAAATCGCGATGGTTCAAATCCACCTGATCCAATCCCCGGTTGTTCAACACGCAAAAACGCGATTGTTGCAGCGTCGCCGCCGGTTCGGCGAAGGATTCGTAATCGCGATGATAAAGGGTTTCGTCGTCGACTACGAAAACCGCCGCATCCAGCCAGGGCATGAGCTGCATCGCCAACAGCCGCTCGTCGCGCGCCAGGGTGGTGTTGATGTCGGGCAGATCGATAAGGATTGTGTTTTCCCATTGCGGATCGGAAGAAGCCGTCCAAAGCAGCGCTCCGGGAGCGCCGGCCGCTTTCTCTCCATTGGCGACCATTTCGCGCTTCAGAGAAGGGAAAAGCAGTTTCCCCAGTTTCTTTTCCAACTCGTCCACCAGGCGCCAAAAGCGATCCTGGCCCAACATCACCGGCCCGCGCGTATTATGGGTTTTCCAGCCGGTAAGGCTCAATTCCCGGCCGGCCAGGCTATTGAAGAGAGTCGATTTTCCCGTTCCCGTACAGCCGATGAAACCGGCGAAAACGGGACGGTTTACGCCCAGTCCCGCCCGCAGAGCCGCTAAGGCCGATAAATTGAGCAAGGCTTCCGCCGCGGCTTCCGGGAAGGAGAACGATCGCAGACGTTCCGCCGAGAGGACCAACGTCTGCGCCGCTTCGATGTTCGAACGTTCCGAAGACATTACTAGATGAATTCCATTTCCATATTATAAAATCTATCGCCGCTCATCTCTTCGATAGAGGACGGCCGTCCGATGAATAATACGCCCGAACTAGCCATTTTATGTCGCTTTTAGTTCGAGCGCCGGACTTCGTGTAAATGATCTTTCCGTTTAGGGAAAAATTCAATGATCGGCGTCGTCGACGATCCGCCGCGCAAGCTAACGGCGGAGCCGCATGGCCCCGCCGTAGTCTTACCTCAGTTTCGGATTGTTCAATGGATTGGACAAGGGCCGAAAAGACCTTGCCCTTGCCACCCGCTTGGAATGACGAATGATGAAATAAAACAGGATGATCCATCACGCTTCACAGGGCGTCTCTACGATCCGATCAATTTTTCCAGGATCGCCTTTCCGTTGCGGATAGTGGCGTTCATATCGGGAACGCCGTCCTGTTCGAAGGAGAGAAAGCCGGTATAACCGATTTTCTTCAAGGCTTCCACGACTCCCGGATAATCCATGACTCCTTCGCCGATGCCTACGAAAATCAGTCCCTGCGCGTCGATGTCGCGGATATGAACATGGCGCAGATGATGCTTTACTTTATGGATCGCAAAAGGCGGGTATTCCCGTTGCAGTTGAATCCAACCGATATCCAGATTCATGCCCAGGGCGGGGCTTTTCACTTCATCCCATAATTTCAAGAAAGCCGTTGCGTCGTGAACGAGCGTGTGCGTATGATTCTCCAGCGTGAATTCCACCCCGTGACTCTGCGCCCGTTCTACGGCTTCCTTGATGGTGCGGACGAAAGTCGTCCATACGGCGTCCCAATCGAAGCCATCGGCGATATCGATATGGTATTTGCGTTGCGCGTCGTTTTTTCCCACGGCGAAGTAGCGCGGCAGATACTCGCGCGGTCCCGATAGTTCCCGCGCCCAGGGCGCCACGATGTTGATGTAGGGTGCGTTCAATTTCGCCGCGATCTTGCATCCTTCTTCGAAGACATCCAGGCTGCGGTTGCGCTTGTCCGCATCCAGGTTGGAGAGGTTTTCCACGGCGGATTGGAAAAGAACGAATTGCGAAACCGCCAGTTTATTCTTTTCCAATTTCTTTTGGATCGTCGATAGCGCCGGTTCCTTCTTCCAGTAATTGTCCAAATCTTCGGGACGCGAGACGATCAATTCGATTCCTTGCAGTCCCAACGCTCCGGCGGCGTCGACCGCTTCGTCCCAAGGCGGACCTTGGCCGATGCCGCGGAAGTTCCAACTCACGCTTCCCAGTTTCATCTCTCCGGGCCGAAAGCCGCTTTGCGCTTTTGGACTCGCCGCGCTTTTCCGGGCGACAGCCGCCGCTGCGCCCGCTAGAGCCGTGGTCTTTACGAAATCGCGGCGGGTAGTTCTCGCATTCTTTTCCATGGGTTTATCCTCCGTTCGCTGTATGAAAAGACGTTTCGATTTTATCATAAGCGATGAGTCGTCGTGACGGTTCTATGCGTTTTTCTTCAAATGCAGGACCGCTTCCAGGTGGTAAGTTTGGGGAAACATATCGAAGGGATGGAGGCTTTCGATGCGATAGCCTTTTTTCATGATCGCCGCCGCGTCCCGCGCCAGGGCGGCGGGGTGGCAGGAGATCATGACGATATCCAACGCTCCCAGTTCCGGCGCTTGTTGGCGAACCTGCGGCGACAATCCCATGCGCGGCGGATTCAGAATCACGGTCTGGAAAGATGCCTTGCTCTTCTCCAGAAAATGCTCCATGGTTTCATGCTCGATGCGGATGCGTCCGCCGCCTTGGTTCAGCTTTTTGCCGCGCACCGCATCGGCGGCGGAGGAAGCGTCCGCTTCCACGCCGGTGACGGATGCGAAGCGCTCCGTCAGGCGCCGGGTGAGCAGCCCCGCGCCGCAGTAGCCGTCCAGCGCCGTCTCCGATCCTGCGAAGGGTAGATTTAAGACATGCCGATAGAGTTGCTCGCGGGCGGCGTCGTTGACTTGCAAAAAAGATTCGACGCTGGCGGCGGTTTCCTTACCCTCTTCTTTCCTTAAAAAACGCCGCCGTCTTCCCGTTCCAATGGCGGCGATGATGAATTCCGCCAGTTCTTCCAGTTCGGTGGAGAGTTCTTCCGCCAGAGTCTCTCCCGCCGTTCTCGACGCCTTCGTCTCCAACAATTGGAGCGACATTTGTTCGCCCATAATCCGAAATACTAATTGCGAACCGTTCTCTTCGCCGCGGCGTGGAATTTTCAATTCCAATGGGACTTGATTTAAAATGGCTAACACTGGCGCCAGCGCCTGGCGGATTTTAGGGTGCGCGATGTAACAATCCTCGATCGTTACGAACTGAGCGGGCGCTTGCGCTTGATGGAATGCGTATTGGATTTCCTTGTCGGGCCGACGCAAGGGTACGTTGATTTTATTGCGATATTCCCATGGCTGTGAAGCCGCGACCGGCGCGGGATCGATTTCGATATGTCCGATCCGCCGAAAGGTCTCTTGCAGCCAATCCCGCTTCAAGCGCAATTGTTCTTCATACTCGATGTGTTGAAGCTGGCAGCCGCCGCATTTTCCGTAATAGGGACATCGCGGCTCCGCGCGGCGGGGATGGATTCTCACGCCTATACGGCGGATGGGCGCCGCCCGGTCGTAATTCTTACGGCTTTCCGTAATTTGAATTTCCCACTGCTCGCCCGGCAGCGTATAGGGAACGAAAACGGTTTTTCCTTCGATGCGTCCGATTCCTTCCCCTTGGGTGGATAAGGCATCAATCTCTAAAGTATTTGCGCTCATCAAGGGCTCTTTTCAAAATTTTGCATAATTTTTTAATTATAACTGGAAAATTACGTGAAATTTATGATAATGTTAGGTTGATGTTAGAATCACTAATCCAAATGACGGTATGAAATGCCATTCAAAGGAGGAACAAAGCATGAAAAAGTATTTAACGATCATCGTATGCCTGTGCGCCGCCGGTTTTGCAGGGGCGCAAGAAGCAAAGCAGGTGGATATTACCAGCTTTGAAGGGGAAACAGAATGGGCGTATAGCGGCGGCTCGATTGTAGAGTCCTACGTGGATACTATGCCGTTTTTCGTTCATGCGGATGTGACCGCCAAAGACGGGGAGAAAGCCCTGTATGTATCCTATGATAATTCCGGCGGCGTCTGGCAGTGGGCGCAGCTCAACTTCGCCGACGGCGCGCTCGACCTGACGGGCATGAGAGAAATCCACATGTGGGTCTATTTTCTTCCTGATTCCGTGGGCGATCTTACGATACGCTGCGATATTGGGGGCGGATCGTTGGGAACCCAAACGGTTCCAGCCGCCGGGGAATGGACCGAGTTGGTTTGGCCAATCGACCGCCTCACGTCGGATACTCGGATCGCCAGTGCGGGCAGCATCGGCGGCTTCATCGCCCCCGGTTCCGAAGGCGCTTATGGCGAAATCTATATCGATAAGATTTTCGCCGTTCGTCCCGCCGGCATTCCCGAAGTGGAAACGGTTCTAGTCTACGGCTTCAATGAAGAAAATCCTGATACGGCGGCGCCGATGGGTTGGGAAAAAGCCAACGCCGAATATTGCTTGCTCGGCCAAGGGGATGTCGATCCGTCGGAAGGTTCGAATTATATGGAAATTCCTCTAGCCGCCAATTATATTCAATCTTTCCGCACCACGAATGCGAAAGCCGATTTCGACCGCTGGGGGGAAGTGCTTGAAATCATGATCGACGCGCGCGTCAGCGCCGAGTATTCGGGGGGGTGGGTTCAATCCGACCTCATTATCCAATCCGGCGCGACCGACGCCGATGGCAACGCCGTTACGGAAGGCGTGGACGATTGGGACGGCCAAGGGAAAGAAATCGGTTTTTCCGATAACCGGAACGATTGGAAAACTCTTCTCTGGAGCGTGGATATGAGCAAGCACAAAGCCGTTTTCGAATACGAAAACAGCTGGCTTACTATCTCCTTCACCACGAACAACGACGCCTCCCAGGCGGGCGCCCGCGTCTTTTACGACAATTTCCGGGTGTCGGTTCCTATTATCGTCAATATTTCCAATTGGAGTCTCTATTAACCTCTTTCCCTGAATAAAGTACGAATGCGGGGGACGCGAATCATTGCGTCCCCCGTTCTATTTCTACAGCGAAGATTTTCGGCGTTATGCGGACGAATCTCTCGCGTTCGTATATTGGTTTAGAAAAGAGCGATTATAATAACGAAATTAGAAAAAATACGATATGGAGCATTGAATGATCGATTTTATTATTTCCGATCCGCAAGAAGGCGTGGCTTATTTTTGCATGTTGATTCTCGCTATATCGATTCATGAAATGGCGCACGCCTGGATGGCTTACCGGTGCGGGGACGATACGGCGGCGCTGATGGGGCGATTGACGCCCAATCCCGTCGCTCATTTCGATCCTATGGGTTTCACTTTTATCCTACTCGGCCCCATTGGTTGGGGAAAGCCGGTGCCCTTCAATCCCGCCCGATTGAAAAACGTCAGCCGCGATTCCATGTTGATCGCCTTGGCTGGTCCGCTCAGCAACTTCATCCAGGCTGTCTTTCTCGCCCTGTTGTTTCGCATCGTTCATTGGGGGATTGCGGAAAAATTCTTTTTGGGATTCCGTTCGGGAGAAGCCATGCTGGACGCTTGCGACTTGGTTTTCACGGCGGGCGTCGGCTGCAACCTGATGCTGGCGTTTTTTAACCTGATCCCGCTATTTCCGTTGGATGGGGAAAAAATCCTCGCCTGGTTTCTTCCCCGCGAACTGGCGATCAAGTTGGAAGAATTTCAATCCCACGGTCCTATTGTTTTGTTCTTGCTGTTGGCGTCGGGTTTTCTCTTCGGGTTGCCTATTCTTACCTGGTATCTTGAAATCGTTACAACGCCGGTCAGCTATCTATTGATCGGCTATTCCATTTGGGGATAGACGGCGGCAAAATACAGTAGGGAGACAAATAACGTTCTTAAACAAGACGGACGAACGATTGGAGGCTGCAAGCCAATGCCATTGCCGAAATTGAAAGAAAAATTCACTTATCGGGATTATTGCGCTTGGCCGGACGAAGAGCGTTGGGAATTGATTGACGGATTCCCTTATGATATGACTCCTGCGCCGTTCATCAATCACCAAATCCTTGTGGGCAATTTTTTATTTATTATTAGCAATGCGTTGAAAAATAAACCATGCAAGGTACTCCCCGCTCCACTGGACGTCGTCCTCTCTGAGTGGGACGTGGTGCAGCCCGACGTTCTCGTCGTTTGCGATAAGAAGAAAATTACGGAAAAGAACATTCAGGGCGCGCCCGATTTGGTTATCGAAATTCTCAGCCCCTCGACGGCGAAAAAGGATCGCTGGGAGAAGAAGAATCTCTATGAAAAATTCGGCGTACGGGAATATCTGCTCGCCGATCCCGATGGCAAGTTTGTAGAGCGGTTTTGTCTGGGCGAGGATGGCCGTTTCGATCGGGGCGAGGCTTTCGACAAGGCGGGCGAGATTACTTTGAAGTCATTGCCGGAGATTGTTATCAATCTTAATGAAATCTTTGGGTGAACGAAACATGCCATTGCCGAAGTTAAAAGAAAAATTCACTTATCATGATTATTGTACGTGGCCTGATGAAGAACGTTGGGAATTGATCGACGGACGACCTTACGATATGTCGCCTGCTCCAGCACTGAAACATCAGACCGTCGCTGGCAACTTCTTTACTCGCCTTAATATCGCTCTTCGAGGAAAATCGTGTACTCCTTTTTACGCGCCAACGGATGTCGTCCTCTCCGAGTGGGATGTGGTGCAACCCGACGTTCTCGTCGTTTGCGATAAGAAGAAAATTACGGAAAAGAACATTCAGGGCGCGCCCGATTTAGTAATCGAAATTCTTAGCCCTTCCACGGCGAAAAAAGATCGTTGGGAGAAAAAGAACCTCTACGAAAAATTCGGAGTACGGGAATATCTGCTCGCCGATCCCGATGGCAAGTTTGTGGAGCGGTTTTTCCGGGGAGAGAACGGACGTTTCGACCGGGGCGAAGCCTTCGACGCAGCGGGCGAGATCACGCTGAAATCGTTGCCGGAGATCGTCATCTCCCTTAACGAAATCTTTGGGTGAAGAAATCATGCCGCTACCGAAATTAAAAGAAAAATTCTCTTATAATGATTACTGTACGTGGCCGGACGAAGAGCGTTGGGAGTTGATTGATGGACGCCCATACGATATGTCCCCCGCTCCAGGCTTCCACCATCAAGATATCGCTCTTAGTTTCGGAACGTTGTTTAAAAACGCTCTTCGAGGGAAAACATGTACTCCTATCATTGCTCCTATGGACGTCGTTCTATCCGAGTGGGACGTCGTTCAGCCCGATGTTCTCGTCGTTTGCGATAAGAACAAAATTATGGAAAAGAATATCCAAGGGGCGCCCGATTTAGTAATCGAAATTCTTAGCCCTTCCACGGCGAAAAAGGATCGCTGGGAGAAGAAGAATCTCTATGTAAAATACGGCGTACGCGAATATCTGCTTGTTGATCCCGACGGCAAATTCGTAGAACGGTTTTGTCTGGGCGATGATGGCCGTTTCGACCGGGGCGAGGCTTTCGACAAGGCGGGCGAGATTACTTTGAAGTCATTGCCGGAGATTGTTATCAATCTTAATGAAATCTTTGGGTGAACGAAACATGCCATTGCCGAAATTGAAAGAAAAATTCACTTATCATGATTATTGTACGTGGCCGGACGAAGAGCGTTGGGAGTTGATTGATGGACGCCCATACGATATGTCCCCCGCTCCAGGCGCCAGCCATCAAGTTATCGCTCTCAATTTTGGTACGGCGCTTAATATCGCGCTGCGAGGAAAATCATGCACTCCTTTCATTGCTCCTATGGACGTTGTTCTCTCCGAATGGGACGTGGTGCAGCCCGACGTTTTCGTCGTCTGCGATAAGAAGAAAATTACGGAAAAGAATATTCAGGGCGCGCCCGATTTGATTATTGAAATTCTCAGCCCCTCGACGGCGAAAAAAGATCGCTGGGAGAAGAAGAACCTCTACGAAAAATTCGGCGTGCGTGAATATCTGCTTGTTGATCCCGACGGCAAGTTCGTAGAACGGTTTTGTCTTGTCGATGATAGCCGTTTCGACCGGGGCGAGGCTTTCGACGCGGCGGGAGAGATTACGCTGAAAACATTGCCGGAGATGGTTATATCCCTTAACGAAATCTTTGGGTGAATGAATCATGCCTTTGCCGAAGTTAAAAGAAAAATTCACATATCATGATTATTGCACTTGGCCGGATGAAGAACGCTGGGAGTTGATCGACGGACGCCCTTACGATATGTCGCCTGCGCCGGGAGTGAAACATCAAACCATCGTCGGCAATTTCTTTCGCATTATTGGCAATGTGTTATTGAATAAACCATGTAGAGTCTTCATCGCGCCAACGGACGTTGTTCTCTCCGAATGGGACGTGGTGCAGCCCGACGTTTTCGTCGTCTGCGATAAGAAGAAAATTACGGAAAAGAATATTCAGGGTGCGCCCGATTTGATTATTGAAATTCTTAGCCCCTCGACGGCGAAAAAGGATCGCTGGGAGAAGAAGAATCTCTATGAAAAATTCGGCGTACGGGAATATCTGCTCGCCGATCCCGATGGCAAATTTGTGGAGCGGTTTTGTTTAGGAGAAGATGGCCGCTTCAACCGGGGCGAGGCTTTCGACGCGGCGGGAGAGATTACGCTAAAAACATTGCCGGAGATGGTTATATCCCTTAACGAAATCTTTGGGTGAACGAAACATGCCTTTGCCGAAATTAAAAGAAAAATTCACTTATCAGGATTATTGTACGTGGCCGGACGAAGAGCGATGGGAGTTGATTGACGGACGCCCTTACGACATGTCGCCTGCTCCGTTCCTATATCATCAAACCATCGCCGTCAATTTTACCGGGATTCTCAGAAACGCGCTCTTGAATAAACCATGCAAAGTTTATGTCGCGCCATCGGATGTCGTCCTCTCCGAATGGGACGTAGTGCAGCCCGATGTTTTCGTCGTCTGCGATAAGAAGAAAATTACGGAGAAGAATATTCAAGGCGCGCCGGATTTGATTATTGAAATTCTCAGCCCCTCAACGGCGAAAAAAGATCGCTGGGAGAAGAAGAACCTCTACGAAAAATTCGGCGTGCGTGAATATCTGCTGGCTGATCCCGACGGCAAATTCGTGGAGCGGTTTTGGTTGGGAGAAAATGGCCGCTTCGACCGGGGCGAGGCCTTCGACGCAGCGGGGGAGATTGCGTTGAAATCGCTGCCGGAAATTACGATTTCCTTACGCGATATTTTCGAGCAAGCGCTGTAAAGATTCCTCCCAGATGGGGAAGAACATTTTCACGATGGAATGCGCTTCTTTGAGATGCCGGTATAAATAATCGTTCCGCCGATCGAATGGAATCCGCTCCAAAGGTGGTTCCAGTTGGAAGGGGAAGACGGCGTGATCGAGCAGCGCGCGCGTTTCCTCGTCGCGCAGGAAGAAGCGCCAGAGTCCCTCTATCTCAACCAGATTCCAATTTCCCGCTGCGGCGGTATTCATTCTTTCTTCCAGCCGCCGCAACCGCGAAAAACTCTCATTCAACGATTTGACGCAATTTTCTGGATGAAATTTCATGACCTTGGGAAGGGCTTGCAGTCGCTTTTCGAACTCGTTTCCCAGATTATCAAACTCGGCAATTACTTCGTTCAAAGGCCGGATTTCTGCGCCTTTTTTCAATGCGCCTCCTTCGGTGGCGTCGATCCAGCGTACGGAGCTCGACGCCATTAACGCTTCCAACCGCTCCAAGTAGAACTTGAAGGAATACAATGTCGCTACGGGTTCGCCGCGAATGCCTTCGACGTATACGATCTTATGCTTAACGCTGGTTCCGTCGGCGTTGACGGTCTCCATCTCATCGTCCATCAAGCGCAGTACGCGGGCGGCGCGGGCGCTGAGGCTGGAATGCGTCATGCCGCCCGCCGGCGGAATCGCCAAATCCAAGCCTGTAAAGACGATGGGATTGCATCCTAAAACCAGCGCCAGGCGAATCGCCGTTTCCGCCACGTGCAATGGGCGTGGAATCAATTCTTCGAAGCCAAGAAGATTTTTCAACCAATAAGTAAAACGGGCGCTGTCGTCATAGACGCAAAGGCGGCGTTGCAATGAGCGATATCGGCGGGGAATGGCGTAATAGCAATCGGGAGAGAAAGCGAATAGCGTTTTCGGCGGCAATTCGACGCCTTCGAGGTGTTTGTCGTTTTCCGGCGAGGGATCGGTGGCGACGACGATCGGCGGTTCCACGCCATGACGTTGCAATGTCCGTACGGCCGTATCGACGCCGAGCAGCAGAGCGCGGCCTTGGGCATTTCTTAACGCCTTCACGTTTCGATCTAGAGATGGCCCTCCGGCGGCGATGACGGCGGGCGTTCCCGCGAAGCGTCCGCGCGCGTCGTCCAGCGTGAGCGCGCTCAGCATCTCCGGCAGGTTCGTAATTAAATTCCGCTGCACGAGCGGTCCCCGCGTCAGCCGCGCCCGCAGGCTGAATGCCTCCCGCTCCATCATCCGCCGCAACTGCGTCTGGACGGCGTCGTAGTAGGACGCGTCCTCCGGCGGAATCGAGGGATGGCGCAGCAATTGAAAGCCGTGCGCCGCCAAGGAGGTTTTGACATATTCCAGATGGTCTTCCAATGCCTCCGGCGCCGCCGCCAGCGCCAAAAAGACATGTGGATCGCTCAGCGTTTCCGACAGGTCGCGGTTTTGCAGCGCCCAGGCCAACCGCCGCCAATCTTTTTCGACGACGGCCAGGTTTCGCAAGCCGAATTCCCGCCGCAGCATTTCAATGGCGGTTCCATCTCCCGCGCCCAAAAGGACGGCTTGCTCGGCGCCATTGGGCAGGGTTTTGCGCAGCCAGGCTTCCTCATATCCGGCCGTTATCGGTTCGCCTAGTTCTGGAGGCAATCTGCGTAAAGCGGCGGCGGCCTGGGGATAGCGCCGTTCCAGTGCGACTAGATTTTTTTCGTAAAGACGATCCTGCAAGGCGTTCACTCCGAGGATTGTACTTTCGGTGCGTCCATCGCCGCTCGAAATCCCATGATTCCCCAATAAACGTACCCGATTTGCGGCTGCGTTCCTCCGCGCCAGGCGCAGCGCAACAGCCGAGGGTTGCCTGAAAGAAACGAGCCGCCGCGAAACATGCGGTAGATCGATCCGTCATAGGCTTTCTGTTCCAAGGCGTCCGCGCACCATTCCATGACGTTGCCCGCCATATCATAGGCGCCATACGGGCTGACGCCTTCCTCGTAATAGCCTACGGGCGAGGTGCGGGCGAAGCCGTCGCTTTCGCTATGCGGCTGATAGTCTTTATTAAAATCTCCCAGCCAATTGCACGCTTTTTCTTTCCATTCGTTTCCCCAGGGAAAGATGCGTCCGTCCGATCCCCGCGCCGCTTTTTCCCACTCCTGTCCTGTGGGCAAGCGGTAGGGCTTTCCCGTCTTTATGCTCAACCATCGGCAATAGGCTTGCGCTTCGAACCAACTGATGGAGCAAACGGGATAACGTTCTTGATGCTGGCCGTTATAATCCCGATCCGTCCAACTTCGCGGCTGAGTCCAGTTCATTTGCCGCCGAAAATTCCATCCCTCTTCCGGCCAATACTCCGGTTTTTCGTAACCGCCCGCGTTAATGAAACAAGCGAATTCTTCATTGGTGATTTCATATTTTCCAATGAAATAACCGGGCAGCGCGGCTTTTTGCTGCTCGGGTTCATCCGGCGGAGCGAGGAAAGCCGATCTTTCCTCTTTGCTGGAACCGAAAAGAAACTCTCCGGCGGGGATGGCGATCATTTCCGGCTCGACCCATTCTTGCGCCCGGACGTTCGCCGCCAAGGCCGCGAAACCAATCGTCCATAACCATCGAAAGGTCTTTCGCGCCGCTTGAGAAGCGCGGCGATCCGCCCGATAATTTCCCCCACGTATGACTCCGCCAATCATAAAGAAATTAATAGTCAAACTGGAAACCTCCACGCCTCTGTTCATAGCGTTATTGGCCGCCGGGGCGGCTATACGCTTGATTTACTGCGCGCTGCCGCCGCTGTATACTACCGATCTTCTGCGCAATTTGGGCTACGGCAAAGCCTTCCCTGTCTGGGGATTCCGCTTGTACGATCTTACGCCCTCGGACTTGACGCCGTCGCCGATGCAATATCTTTGGCCTAACCATAACTTTCCCTATCCCGCTGTCACGCTGCTTTTTTACGCTTTGATCGCTTGCCTTCATAGTTCGCTTTTCTTCGGCAAACTGGCGCTGACGCTCATCGACGCCGTCAACGCCCGTCTTATTTTTAAAATCAGCCAAGACCGCATACTCGCGGCGCTCTATTGGTTTAATCCTATCAATATTTGGTTTGGTTCGCGCGAGGGCCAATTCGAGCCGTTCGTTATTCTCTTGATGCTCCTGGCCCTGCGCGAGTTGCAAAAGGGCCGCTCCCGCGCCTATTTCTATCTTGGACTAGCGGTGCAGGCCAAATTATTCCCTATCTTTCTCGCTCCTTATTTTCTCAGCCGCCTATCTTGGCGCGAGCTGGGCCGATGCGTTCGCGTTGCAGTTTGGGGAGCGGCCAGTCTTGTTCCCAGCCTGGCCGCCGCTTGTACTAGCGGCTATATGGCCTATTTCTTTCGTCCCGGTTATATTCCCGCTTACAATCCGATTACGTGGAACCTGGGCGATCCATCATTGTATCCCTTTTTTCCCTTTTCCCTTGTCCTTGCGCATGGGATCGCCGGATTCGCGTTTGTTCTCTTTTGCTTATACGGCCTGCGTCGAACGAGACAGCTTATGCAGTGGCTGGCGCCGTTGGTTTTCGTGTTTTTCGTCAAGTTCAACCGCATCGGACAGTTTTGGTATCTCATGCTCACGCCCGCCTTCTGTCTTACGGTGGAGGAGCCGAGCTGCCGCCGATGGCTTTTTCTGTTTTCCGCTGCACTGGGCGTTCGTTCCCTCTATTCCATCTTGATCGGTCCGATCGGCTATTACAATCCGCCTGACGCCCAGTATTTAAACATACTTTGTTTTTGGGGATTTTAATTGATGCAAACTTTTTGCCGAATAAAGAAATTCCATTCCAAGATAAGGCTGATTTTTGCCTGTATGTTGATTCGATTCATCATAATGTCGCGCTAGTCAATCATTGATCCTATCCGATGTTTTTCTATAATATATACCGCATTTCCATGTTCTATTTTTTTTTTTGATTATTTTTGAATTACTTGTTGACAACGGATCACTTTTGTGATTTACTCCTTTTCAGCGATGTTGTTGGGCGCTATTCCAAAACTACATATTTCACCAAAGGAGGATGCTTATGCATGCAGCAGGTATCATTATGCTCATCGTCTGCGCGCTGGCGGCGCCGTTGGCGCAGTCTCAGCCGCAGACGCAAGAGTCGTATCCGGCGCCGGTTTCCGAATACGCGGAAAAGACGGGGCCGAATACGATGACGTTTCTCGCGTATCCCAAGTATTATCGCGCAGAGGATGGGGCGCTGGAGTTGGTTAACACCAACCTTGTCGCATCCAAAAGCGGCGAGTGGGATTACGAGGTCGCGGCGGGGATTTGGCAGCTCTACGTGCGCGCCGACGGAACCTTCCAAGCGCGGCACGAGGGCGACATCTTCACCTACCGCTTTGCCGGGCTAGGCGTAGGCCGCGGCGCGGATTACAAGCCGCTGGAGTTGGGCAAACTCAACTGGGAGAATATCGGCGTCGTGGGCGATAGCGTGCGTTGGTCCGAGGTTCTGCCCAACGTGGACGTGACAGTGCGCTATATCCACGATATTCTGAAAGTGGATGTGCGGCTCAAAAGCGCGTTTATGAGGCAGCTACGCGAACAAGTGAAAACGGGCATTTTGCCCTCGGACGAGTATCTAACCGCCCGCTTCGATATCCCATCCGTGCAGATTACAACCCAAGCCAAGCAAAACGGCGAGGCGGCGGATGTATATGGGGAGAAACTACCATTGGATCAGCCGCTTCATTTCGAACGCGATGGGAAAGAACTGCACAAGCTGCTTCCCGTAAAGACATTCCTGGCGGACGAAGCGGGAATGCCATTGGACAAGACGGCGCCCGTTATTCGCTCCGCTCAGTCGTGGCGGCTGAAGCGCGACGCTGCGGGCGAGGCGGAAATGTCGGCGCATCTCGGCGATCTCGCCGCCGCCAAGGACGGCGACGCGGTGATCGATCCGAGTATGACGTTTGGCCCCGATCAAGGGATGAAGGATACGTTGCTGCGATACCAATCGTCAACAAATTATGGCTCCGTAGACCTCGTCCAATGGCAGCCGAATGATTTGCTATTATTCGGTTTTGGCGTTTCTACCTTGCCGAGCGGCGTATCGATCAAATCGGCGAAATTGAATATATTCAAAGCCAATAATACGCTGCAAGGAAGCAATATTAAAGCGAAAACCTACAAAGTCAAAACAAATTGGAATGAATATTACGAGGTATGGGAAACGAACTGGGGAGTAACCGACGCCAACTATTCCGATCCTAAATACCAAGGAAAATCAGTTTCCATAATTGGCGGATATAATTGGCTATCGCTTGACGTTACTTTCGCGTTTAAATCCCATTTTTCGGGCAGCAGCGGCAGTTATGACGTGACGAATAAAGGATTCACCGTGAAAATGACGGGGGCCACGAGCGGATATGTAGAAATAGCGATGAGAGAGAGAACGCAAGATCCTAACTATCGTCCGCAATTGGTCATCAATTATGGTTTCTGCGAATTCGGGGCGGATGCGGGTCCCTACGGCGACGGTTCCAGTCAACGGCAATTGTCAATGAAAAACGATAATTTGCATACTATACGTTTCTTCGACGATGGAGGTTTGTATGATTCTGACGGTTCGTTATTGGAGAATTTCGTTAATACGGTGGCGACGAATGGGATGAAGGTGATTACTGTTTTTGGGGCGTGGCCTTATTACTACGACAATGGGAATTACGACATTACAAAAAAGACACAGTATGCGCAGCGCTTAGTAACGGTATTTTCCAGAAACGGAGTGAAAAACCGCGTTCAAGACGGAACAATCATCGGAATCGAACTGGGAAATGAAGAAGCGAATGGCATATGGATAGGTATGTCTCCTGATACGTATTATAACGGTTCATCTATTGGTGGAGAGCGATATGCATCCTTCTATTTAGAAGCATATACTCAAATGGAATCCAATCTGAACTATTCGGAATGGAAATATTGCGATATTTTAGCCAGTGGAAGTTCTAATGCTAGTTATTCTCTAGCATGGCCATCCACCGATTGGGGAAGCAATGCGATCTTTCTGCAGAGTTTTGTAAACACAGTCATAACTAATGGCGGTTGGGATAGACTTCCTAACGTTATCGCTATTCACAATTATTCTTTGGATAGCTATACGTATTCATCGGAATTTCATGAAAATACATCTGATCCTAATACGCAAAGAACGGAATGGTTCGATAGACTGAGTCAATTACATAGTGTTTGCAATGGAATTGGGTATATTCCCAATTTCGCGATGACGGAATACGGTTATAGTCCGAGAACGGGATATGATCTTGCGCCATTGAATACGGACGATCGCGCGCAAGCCATTTACTATCTGCGAAGTTCATTGATATCGGCGACAATGAAAATTCCTAATGGGTCCAGTTGGATGAAAGGAATCGGATGGAAATACCACTTCTATTATCATCATTGTCAAGATTACTGGCCAAGCGAATTGGAAGATTACGGATTTTTTAATGAAAACAATCAGAGCCGCGTAATACGCATCCCAGCGGAATTACTACACCGCTCCTTAACCACCGGTGGAATAAAACTAGGCTGGGAGAATTCAAGAATATGGACTCCGGCAAATCGCGTTAAACCTACCGCTGTAAGTCCAGAAGGTTATGCGTGGTGCGGTTGGCAAGAAAACGCCAGCGACATATGGTGGGGCGCAATTTGGAAATATAAACATAGTAACTCATTTGAAGATATATCAGAAACATCAAAGAATTTCATCACCAAAGGAAATTTCAGCAACCGCACCGTTGACGTTTACAAGTTCGATTTTACCTTGAATAACGGCGTCTGGTCGGCAACATGGAACTATAAGACAACTATAAATCCTCCACCTGGCGGCTTTTCCTATAATTCCAGTACGGATGAAACAACAATTCCCGTCACCAATGTCGATGAAAATCCAACGTTCATTTTAATTGATTAGCAAAGGAGAAAAACAATGAACAAACTAATAAATACAATGCATTCCAGCATTGCATTCACTCTTGCGGTAATTTTATTAATCGCAATTAATTCTCCCAACGGCTTTACTCAATCCAAGCCTCTCGTAGTCGTTCAGGATGAGAATGGAATCCATAATTCGTTATCCTTTTCACCCGACGGAGAAAGGTTGTTAACTACTGGAAGCAAAACCGCTATTGTGTGGGACGCGAAAACGGGAGAAAAATTATTGACGTTTGAAGGACATATACCCTATGGTGGAGCTGTTGCTTGTGGAGATTTTTCCCCAGATGGGACTAAAATCGCAACGGGAGGATACTCGTATACGGCCCTGATATGGGATTCTAAAACCGGTAAAATTGAATTTAAAGCAAAATTCATTGAAGGAATGCTTCCCAATCATATTGATAGCGTCGCATTTTCTCCAAACGGAGAAAATATCGCCATTGGAGGTGGTCCAGTAGGATTATCTATATGGGATATTTTAAGCAATAATATGATTATACAATTTAACATGTCATATCAAGCGAATAAGATGGAATATTTCCCTGAGGGCGGAAAGATATTAACACAATACTTAGGAAATATTAAAGTGATATCCGTGAAAGGTGAAATTTTAATGCAGTATTCAATTAACGGAATTGCTGCATTATCAAAGGATGGCAAGTATATACGAAACATAGTCGGTGACATTGATGGTATACTTGACAAATACGAATTGAGAATAATTGATGTGGAAACAAATGAAAGAATTTCATCGTACACGTTCAACGCAAAAAGAGGTACGCCTTATTTGTCAACCGATGGTCAATTTATCGTAGCCGCTTCGGAGAAATCGCCGGAAGGAATAGGCATTCGCAAGGTAGGCGCGTTGGATTCGGTTATGAGATCATTTTCCCTTGAAGCTAATGTGGATTACAATTACATGAAAGTAGCGTTTTCCGATGACAACAAGAAATTCGCTTGCATGATTGATACTAAGGCGTATATCTACGATATCAGCGACATAACGTCGGTCATCAAAGAATCGACGGCGCAATAAGCAAGCACACGCGGATGCGCGTTGGACGCGGCGGCGGGGCATGGCGGAGACGCCATGCCCCGCTGGCTATGTTTAAAATAATGGCGTCTGGTCAGCGGCATGGAACCCAAAGCCGACAATAAATCCTCCGCCTGGCGGCTTTTCCTATAATTCCAGTACGGATGAAACTACGATTCCCATCGCCTATGTCGATGAAAATCCTACCTTCATTTTAATCGATTAATAAAGGAGATAAAAAAATGAACAAACTAATAAATATAATGCTTTCCAGCATTGCTTTCACGCTTGCGGTAATTTCAGTAATCGCAGTTAATTCTCCGTGCGGCTTTACTCAAACCAAACCTCTCGTTGTCGTTCAGGATGAGAATGGAATGCGCGGTTCTATAACCTTTTCCCCCGATGGTGAAAGGTTGTTAACAACAGGAGAGAAAACCGCGATTGTGTGGAATGCTAAAACTGGAGAAA